>NZ_RQJK02000027.1:0-86600 GCF_022342325.2 Pseudomonas sp. AF32
CCTGATGCATCGGTACAACTGGATCAGACCGCACCAATTCAACAATGGACTGGCCCCAGCTCAGGCCGAGAAAAAACTTAACATCGTGTCCGGGATTAGTTGACCACTACATGTCGGTTTGCGACGGCTGCGCCGCCGAGCGGGAGCAAGCTCCCTTGCCACAGGATTGCACAGCTCTTTAGGGCTTTGCCTAAACTTCCGATCAGGGCATTCGCCAGCCCACAAAATCAGTCGCCTTTGCCTACAGCTACGCCGGAACCCTCCTGATTGTGCGGCTTGCCTGCGAACTCTATCGTTTTCCGGTCATTGCCCATCACCGTATTTCCGCATGAAACGACCTCGCAGCAGCGATCTTAAACACCAGGTGTTCCGCTCGACCGCAATGCAACTCGCCAAAGAATTTTTGATGGAGGACCCTGAGGCCTTAGCAAAAAAGGGTATTGATGCTGTGCGGATAAGGTACGAGCCGATCACCCAGGAGGCGCTGGATCAATGCTTTCTGTGGGGCTCACAGGCCCAACTTTATCCTTGGGAGGATGTACCCAGCTGGAAGAGTCGCGACAGGAAAGCGTTTGATCTTTCGCTGTGGTATGACCATGAATTATGTGGGCTTTGCTTTGCGACGCCGAAATCGAGCGCCTTGTCCATCAAGGTCGTCCTCCTGGAGGCCAAGCCAGATGTCACCCACCCTTTAAAGGGTGAAGTCGCCGGTTTAGTTTTGATCGCAATCGGCCGATACGCTCGAATGTTGAAACTACGTGAGATTGAAGCTTTTGAGCCTGACCCCGGTGCCATCCTTTGGTATCAACGTCTGGGCTTCGATTTTGACGACCGGCGGCGCCTTGTCATCGCAGTTAACGAGACATAACATGACCCCAATCCTATTTCGAGGTTTTCCATGAAAGCTGCTAAGCGCACTCCAAAGCTGTCGCTTGCCGCTCAGTACGAAGCCGAAGCCCGCCGTCTGGCGGGTTCTGCGACCCGTATAGAACGCCACTTCTTGTCGGTTAGCCTCGCTAAAGGCAAGGAGCTTGAGCCTATTGGCCGAATGGCTGGCGCTAAAGCCTGAGCGTTGTCGACATAAAACATAGCCGAACGGGATAATGCCCGATCAGCCAAGCCGCAAACCTGTGGGAGCATAGCTTGCTAGCGATTGGGGCAGGTCAGTCAACCACTGTGTTGCCTGGTCTACCGCTATCGCTAGCAAGGCAATGCCCCCACAGATTTTGCGCCGTTTGGTCCTTAACAGATCGGCAAACCGGGACGCGGTATCAATCGTTCAGCAACCGCCCACCGTCCACGACAATCTCGCTACCGATCGTCCACCGCGACTCATCCGAAGCCAGGTACAACACCGCCTTGGCGACCTCTTCCGGCGTGCCAAACCGTCCCGCAGGGATGCTCTTGATGATGTCGGCGTTGAGCTGCTGGCGATAGGCATCCGGAATCCCCAGCTTGTCATACAGCGGCGTATCCACCGGCCCTGGGCTGACGGCGTTGAAGCGAATACCGCGTTGCATCAGTTCGCTCGACAGCGTTTTCGACAGGCTGAGGAACGCCGCTTTGGTTGCGGCGTAAACCGAGGAATGTGTCGAGCCTACGTGTGTACTGATCGAGGTGTTGAGCACCACCGACGCGGGATTGGCAAACACGGGCAGGAGCGATTGGATCAAGAAGTACGGCCCCTTGACGTTGATGTCGAAGGAGCGGTCGAACGTTTCTTCCGTCCATTGCTCGACCGGTTGCCAAACGGACACGCCAGCGTTGAGAAAGACCACGTCCACCTTGCCGTAATGGACTTCCACGGCCTGGGCCAATTCCTTTTGTGCGCTCACGCTGGCCGAGTCGGCGCGCAGCACCAGCACGTCGCTGCCAAGCTCGGCCTTGGCCGCTGCGATAGAGTCGGAATTGACCCCGGTGACGATGACGCGGGCACCTTCGGCGAGAAACTGCTTGGCGGTTGCCAGCCCGATGCCGCTGGTGCCACCGGTGATAAGGGTGCGTTTATTGAGTAAGCGAGACATGAGTGAACTCCAGATCATGAGAGCGGGATGCGGCGCTCATGATCCGTCTATGCCGTTTAGTTGATAAGATCCTGGTCTTGCATATCTTTAATGCCAAATGCGAATTAATCGGAGAGGGCTTCAAGTGGATCGCTTTCTACTCATGACCTGTTTCAAACGCACCGTCGAGACGGGTAGTTTTTCGGCGGCGGCGCGGGACCTGGGCATGGGTCAACCCAACGTCAGCCGATACGTGGCCGCGCTGGAGGATCATCTAGGTACCCGATTGCTCCAGCGCACCACACGCCGGTTGGTGCTGACGCCGGAAGGCGAACGCTACTACGCGGACGTCAGCCGGATCCTCGATGCGGTTGCGGAGTCGGAGTCGTCCTTGAGCGATGAGTCCGAGCCGACCGGATTGCTGCGGGTGGCCTGCCCGACCGCGTTGGCTCATGCCTTCCTGATGCCGTACGTCCCCGCTTTTCTGGCGCGCTACCCCGGCTTGTCACTGGATTTGCAGCTCAGTGATCGACTCGTGGATCTGGTGGAGGAAGGCGCCGAGTTGGCCATCCGCATCGGCCATCCGACCGACAGCGCACTGCGCGCCCGCCGGATTGGCCATTACACACGGGTCTATGTCGCGGCGGCAGACTACCTGGAACGCCGTGGCATCCCGCAGACACCGGAAGACCTGCACAACCATGACTGCATCCTGTACTCGTTGTTGAGCACCGGTAATACCTGGCATTTCCGCGATACCGTCATCAACGTCTCGGGGCGATTCCGGGTCAACTCGCCCCAGGCCATACAAGAAGCCGTCATCGCCGGCCTCGGGATCGCCAGCGGGCCAAGGTGGTTATACGAGGAAGGGCTGGAGAGCGGCCGGTTGTGTCAGGTACTTTGCGACTACGAAGCACCGCCGGTGCCGGTCCAGTTTCTCTACGTCGCCAATCGGTTGCTGCCCAAGCGGGCGATTGTGTTCATGGACTTTATTGCCGAAGCGTTTTCCAAGGTTCCTGGGCTTAACACTGGGCATGATCAACACTAGTTCGCAACGCTGCGGCCAATTCCACTGCTTCGGTTGAGCTATCGGCAGAGGGCTGCTGCTCCATGTCTCAGTTTGGATTCAGCAGGATCTTCAAGCGTTTTTTGGCCTTGTAACAGTCGTTGACCTCTAGCGCCTTCTGGTAATACTTCACGCGCTGCGCACGATTGCTATCACCCTGTAGCCGATAAATTTCCGCTTGATAATCGCGACTGCCACCCCATTGCATGGCCAGACCTACAGGTTCGTCGGGCCAGCACTCAAGCCTCACGGCAGGTTGTGGGAAATATTTTTCATAGAAAGACATGCTGGCTTCTACGGTCCGCAACGCTTCTTGGTACTCAGATGTGTCGGTGAATGCCGGGCACCAATATGAAATGTTAAGTGCCGGCGGAGCGAAGCCTTGGGCCAGGCTTCGTTCGAACAAGGGGCAGGCCTTTTCCTTTATCACTTCGCTTGGATACAACAACGCATAGATCAGGCCAAGACGATATTGGGCCACCGGATGGTCAAGGGACGCTGCTTGTTCAAGCAGCGCCATCGCCGGCTTGAGCAGTGTTCCCGCTTCTGCCGCCAGGGCTAGGGAGCGTTCCTTCTCCTCTGCGCTTGCGGTGGGTGTGTCGGCTGTCACTGCCTCGAACTTGCTGTTCGCTTGTAGCAGATATGGGACGGCCTGTTGATAGAAGCTTTCACCCTGAGGGTCTATGTGCAACATGCTGGCCATACCCAGTTGGGGTAACAGGCACGCTGCCATCGTGTAGCACCAATGGTTCAGCGACATGGATTGGCCTTTTGCATTAACTAGTCACCCCTATATGACGCATAAACGAAGTCTTACTGGGCAACCGCCACCTGATTACGCCCCAACGCCTTCGCTCGATACAGCGCCTTATCCGCATTATTCATCAAGCTATGAAGATCCTTGTGCCCAGCCTCGGTGAACGCTACTCCAAGGCTGGCGGTGATTCGGTGGACAGGCTCGATCATCAATTCGCCAATCGTTTGGATAAGCGCTTCCCCAATCTCGATGGCGGCGTCGAGGGAGGTGTCTGGAAGCAGAATCGCGAACTCCTCTCCTCCCAACCGGCCGTGGACATCCGTGCCCGGAAGGAGGAGCTGATGACCAGGCCCATCTGCCGCAACACCTGATCCCCGACCTGATGCCCATAGGTGTCGTTGATGTGCTTGAAGTGATCCATGTCCAGCATGAACGCGCACAATCCCAGCCGGTTGGTTTCACATTTGTCATAAAGTTGTTGGGCATGCTCGAAGAAGGCGCGTCGGCTCATCAGTCCGGTCAGTTCATCGGTCTGGGCTGCGCGGGTGGAAACGCTGTTGGCTTGTTCCATCTCACGGGTGAGGCGAAAGGCGGTTTCCAGTGCCTGGGACATTTTGGGTGGCGCGGGCAGCGAATACGGCAAATACGATGATCGAGAGCGCAATACCGAGTTGGATTCTGGTCGGTTGAAACAGTAGCCAGGCGGTGGACGGCAACAGGACCAGGCCGATGGAGAGCAATGTCATGTCGCGGTAGGCGGAGTAGCAGGACACCGCGCTGACGGACATGCCGACGGTAAAGAGCATGACCAGCGCTTGCGACAGGAGATCGTCTGCCGGCATGACCACGAATGCGCCAACGCCCCAGATGCTGGCGGATAGCACCAGGGTGATCCAGTACTTGCGCTCCCAGAGCTGGGGCGTGCGCTTGCTTTCATCACTGCGGAAATAGGCCACGAACATCGAGATGCGTATCAGTGTCGATCCGGTCAGTATCGCCAGCCACCAAAGAACGAGGTCCTGATCGAAACGATCCCAACACAACCCACACAGCATGATAGCGGCGAGGTAACTCCCCAACACCGCTGAAACGGATTGGCGGAAAAGTTGCTGCAGTCGGTCAGTTCGCACCTGCTCGGCTATGAAGAAGTCCTGGTCACTTCGTGATCCTGAGCCATGCATGTGATCCACCTGATCGTGATGCAACTGAAAAAAAGCGATTGTGGCATCCTGCCAGCAACGCGAACAACTGAATTACACCCACGGTCTTGATTGAACCAAAACCCCGTGGCGAGGAAACTTGCTCCCGCTGGGCTGCGAAGCGGCCCTAACCATCCCTACAGGCAACCTGCCAAAGAAAAACCCGACGCATGACGTCGGGTTTTTCGGTACGGCTTTTCGCTTGTCCCACCGCTTCTTCTCAGCGATGGATATCAGCTACCCTTGGCCGGATCACTCGACTTGCGACAGCTTGGTATCGTCGCAACCAGCGGCACGGCATTCGCGCTCGATAGCTTTGAGTATGACGATACGCGACTCGGTCTTCTCGTTGGCACAGTCCAGGTAGAGCAGGCCGTCGTTGGAGCAGGCATTGTCACGAATCTTGATCCACTCGATTTGAGCGGCTTTCACTTTTTTCTTTTGATCCGGGTTCAGGGCGCTCATCGTCTTCTTGTATTGATCATTGATGTCCTGATCCGACTGAACCATTTTCAGCGACGCGCAATAGGTTCTGTCATAGGCGTTTCTAGGGTTATCGCAACTCATCGCAAATGCCGATGCCGATGCCATTGTCAGCAATGCCCCAACCAACAAAGACTTGATCACTTTCTTCTCTCCCTGAATGTCCTCTATTCATTAGAGGTCGCGGCGGAAATTTATCATGAGGATCGAAGAACAATGAAGCAGATCCTATGACGAGGGGACAGGTCACTGATGGCGGGCAAAAAAAACGGGCCTGCATTGCGATGCAGTCCCGTTTCTTCGTCACCCGATCAGATCAGAACGCCGGCAAAACCGCGCCTTTGTACTTCTCCAGAATGAAGGCTTTCACTTCCGGCGTGTGCAAAGCAGCGACCAGTTTCTTCATCGCCTCACTGCCCTTGTCGTCATCACGCGCCACCAGGATGTTCACGTAAGGCGAGTCGCTGCCTTCGATCACCAGCGCATCCTTGGACGGATCGAGTTTGGCTTCCAGCGCGTAGTTGGTATTGATCAGCGCCAGGTCCACCTGGGTCAGCACCCGCGGAATGGTTGCGGCTTCCAGCTCACGGAATTTCAAGTCCTTGGTGTTCTCGGTAATGTCCTTGGTCGTCGACAGGATGTTGTTCGAATCCTTCAATTTGATCACCCCAGCCTTAGCCAGCAGCAAAAGCGCACGACCACCATTGGTGGCGTCGTTAGGGATCACCACGTTGGCACCGCCCGGCAGTTCTTCCAGTTTTTTGTACTTGCTGGAATACGCGCCCAGGGGTTCCAGGTGCACGCCGGCCACGCTCACCAGGTGAGTGCCCTTGGCTTTGTTGAACTCATCCAGGTACGGCTGGTGCTGGAAGAAGTTGGCGTCCAGGCGTTTTTCGGCGACTTGTACGTTGGGCTGGATGTAGTCAGTGAAGACCTTGACCTTGAGGTCTACGCCTTCCTTGGCCAGGGCCGGTTTGACGAATTCGAGGATTTCCGCGTGGGGCACCGGCGTGGCCGCGACGGTCAGGGTGTCGGCGGCGTGGGCGGAAAAAGCTGCAGCGGCAGCGAAGGCAACCAGTATTTTCTTCATTCAGCTAACTCCTTTAGAGGCGCCCGCTCTCGGCGCCTGCCAGCGAATGGCTGGCTCATGGTTTATGGGCGCGAGGCCTTATTTTCGAGAGAAATGCACAACCAGTTTGTCGCCCACGGTTTGCAGCACCTGGACCAGCACCAACAGCAACACCACCGTGACCACCATCACATCGGTCTGGAAGCGCTGGTAACCGAAACGGATCGCCAGGTCGCCCAGGCCGCCGGCGCCAACGACGCCGGCCATGGCCGTGTAGGACACCAGCGTAATCGCTGTCACCGTAATCGCGGCAAAGATGCCCGGACGGGCCTCCGGTAGCAAGGCGTTGACGATGATCTGCCGGGTCGTCGCGCCCATGGCCTGAGTCGCTTCGATGATGCCGCGGTCGACTTCGCGCAAGGCAGTTTCCACCAGGCGAGCGAAGAACGGCGTGGCGCCGACCACCAATGGTGGAATCGCCCCGGCTACCCCCAGCGAGGTGCCAGTGATCAACACCGTGAACGGGATCATCACGATCAACAGAATGATGAACGGCAGCGAGCGCAGGATATTGACGATCAGCGACAGCAGCGCATAAACGCCCCGAGCTTCGAGCAACTGGCGCGGGCTGCACAGGAACAGCAGTACCCCCAGCGGCAGGCCGAGCAATACGGTGAACAGCAGCGAACCGAACAGCATCAGGAAGGTGTCGCCGGTGGCCAGCCAGATTTCCAGCCAGTCGATGTTTGCAAAAAATTCCATCAGCGCAGCACCTCCATATGGACATCGGCCGCGGTGAAGCGGGCGAACGCCGCCTCCATGTCACCGCCGGTGATGGCGAGGGTCAGTTGCCCGTAGGGGGTGTCTTTGATGCGGTCGATACGACCGGCCAGGATGCTGTAGTCCACACCGGTTTCCCGGGCGACGGTTCCGAGCAGCGGCGCGTAGGTCGCATCGCCCTGGAACGTCAGACGCACGATGCGCCCCGGTACGTGGGCGAAGTCGTCGCGCTGTTCGCTTTCGTCGATCTGCTCGTCTTCCTGGACGAAACGCTTGGTGGTCGCGTGTTTGGGGTGCAGGAACACCTCGGCCACCGGGCCTTGCTCGACGATCACACCGGCGTCCATCACCGCCACTTCATCGCAGACCCGGCGGATCACGTCCATTTCATGGGTGATCAGCACGATGGTCAGTTTCAGCTCGCGGTTGATCTCGGCCAGCAATTGCAGCACCGACGCGGTGGTTTGCGGGTCGAGGGCGCTGGTGGCCTCGTCGCACAGCAAAATCTTCGGTTTGGTCGCCAGGGCGCGGGCGATGCCGACGCGCTGCTTCTGGCCGCCGGACAGTTGCGCCGGGTATTTGGGGGCATGGTCGGACAAACCGACACGGGCCAGAAGCTCGGCGACGCGCTGGTCGATTTCGTTGCGGGACAATTCACCGGCCAGTGTCAGGGGCAGCGCCACGTTGTCGGCAACGGTCTTGGAAGCCAGCAGGTTGAAGTGCTGGAAAATCATCCCGACCTGCTGACGGAAACGTCGCAAGCCATTGGCATCCAGGGCGGTGATTTCCTCGCCATCGACGATGATCTTGCCGCCGCTGGCATCTTCCAGGCGATTGATCAGGCGCAGCAGGGTACTTTTTCCCGCCCCGGAATGACCAATCAGGCCGAAGACCTGACCGTTTTCAATCGTCAGGCTGGTCGGGTGCAGCGCGGGGATGTCCCTACCGGCGACGCGGTAGGTTTTATGGACGTTTTGAAACTCGATCACGTAGCGAACCTTGTGGGGCGCGTTGGAAAAGGGATCAGCGGTTAGCCGGGCGCGCATTTTAGCCTGTCCGTATAGAGGTTCTTAGCATTTATTTGCAATCAAACCTGTCATTTGGCAATAACGCGATCAGCGGGCATAAAAAAGGAACACAGCGAAGCGGTACAGGTCACTCATTAGACCACTCAAGCATCCCGGCCCCGGCTGGGATCGAAAAGAGGAGTTACGCCTGATGAGTATCGACAAACCCGCGCTCAACAAGAGCCAACTGGCCGGGACAGACACCCTGGACCGCAACAATACCAACGCCAAGCTCGAGAGCCTGGAGCCATTTCGCGCCGATGCCACCGAGCAGGCGTTGCGCACCAATCAGGGCGTGAAGATCGCCGACAACCAGAACACCCTCCGCGCCGGGGCCCGCGGGCCTTCGCTGCTGGAAGACTTCATCATGCGTGAAAAAATCACGCACTTTGACCATGAACGTATCCCGGAGCGCATCGTTCACGCCCGTGGTACAGGCGCTCATGGTTACTTTCAGTGCTACGAGGCGCATTCGGCGCTAACCAAGGCCGGTTTCCTACAGGACCCGGAGAAGAAAACTCCGGTGTTCGTACGTTTTTCCACCGTTCAAGGGCCACGAGGTTCCGGCGATACCGTGCGGGACGTGCGGGGCTTTGCGGTGAAATTCTTTACCGACGAGGGCAACTTCGACCTGGTGGGCAACAACATGCCAGTGTTCTTTATCCAGGATGCGGTGAAGTTCCCGGATTTTGTCCATGCGGTGAAACCCGAACCCCACAATGAAATTCCTACCGGCGGCTCCGCCCATGACACGTTCTGGGATTTCGTCTCGCTCGTGCCTGAATCGGCTCATATGGTGATCTGGGCGATGTCCGACCGGGCCATTCCGAAGAGCCTGCGCAGCATGCAGGGTTTCGGCGTGCACACTTTCCGCATGATCAATGCCGAGGGCCGCAGCAGCTTCGTCAAATTCCACTGGCGGCCCAAAGTCGGCACTTGTTCATTGGTGTGGGACGAGGCTCAGAAACTGGCAGGTAAAGATACCGACTACCACCGTCGCGATCTCTGGGAGGCGATCGAGATGGGGGACTACCCGGAATGGGAACTGGGCGTACAGATCGTCGCCGAGGAAGACGAACACAAGTTCGACTTCGATCTGCTCGACCCTACCAAGCTGATCCCGGAAGAATTGGTGCCCGTCACGCCATTGGGCAAGATGGTGCTGAACCGCAACCCGGACAACTTCTTTGCCGAGGTTGAGCAAGTCGCGTTCTGCCCCGGGCACATCGTGCCGGGTATCGACTTCACCAACGACCCGCTTCTGCAAGGCCGGCTGTTTTCCTACACCGATACGCAGATCAGCCGACTCGGCGGGCCGAATTTTCATGAGCTGCCGATCAACCGGGCAATCACCCCGGTCCACAACGGCCAGCGCGACGCCATGCACCGCAGCACCATCGACAAGGGCCGCACCTCCTACGAGCCCAACTCCATCGACGGTGGCTGGCCGAAGGAAACCCCGCCCGGCCCCCAGGACGGTGGCTTCGAGAGCTATCCGGAACGCATCGACGCCTACAAGATCCGTCAGCGCAGCGAGTCCTTCAGCGACCATTTTTCGCAAGCGCGGCTGTTCTACCGAAGCATGAGCCCCCATGAGCAGGAGCACATCATCGCCGCCTACAGCTTTGAGCTGGGCAAGGTGGAGCGCAAGTTCATTCGGGCGCGGCAGGTCAATGAGATCCTTGCCAACATCGATCTGGAGCTGGCAGCACGGGTTGCGAAAAACCTCGGGCTGGCGGCGCCAACTGCCGGTACGGTCGATGTGCCGACGCCTTCGTTGGAGAAATCCCCGGCCTTGAGCCAGGCGAACTTGCTGTCGGGTGATATCAAAACCCGCAAAGTTGCGGTGCTGGTGGCGAACGGGGTGGATGGGGCGATTATCGATGCGCTCAAACAGGCCCTGAAGGCCGAGGGCGCTCACGCCAAAGTGCTTGGCCCGACTTCGGCGCCGGTGACCACGGCCGATGGACAGCCGCTGGCGGTGGATGCGTCCATGGAAGGCTTGCCGTCGATTGCCTTCGATGCAGTGTTCGTACCGGGCGGCGCAGAGTCGATCAAGGCCCTGAGCCGGGACGGCGTGGCGCTGCATTACGTGCTGGAAGCCTACAAGCATCTGAAAGCCATCGGGCTTCATGGCGAGGCTCGGCAGTTGCTGGTGGAGTTGAAGCTGGAGGTGGATGCAGGATTGATAGAGGATGCTGAAACGGGCGGTTTCTCGCGGTTTTTTGCGGCGATTGCCCAGCATCGAGTCTGGACACGGGAGCCCAAGGCCAAGGCGGTTCCGGCTTGATGAGAGGCGACCGTCAGGACGCCATCGCGAGCAGGCTCGCTCCCACAGTGGATCTGGTGTGCATACAGATTCTGTATCCACCAAAGAACCCTGTGGGAGCGGGTTTACCCGCGAAGGCGGCGGCACATTTGACATCTTCTTGCCTGCCCCACCGCCATCGCGAGCAGGCTCGCTCCCACAGTGGATTTTGGTGTTGTACAGATTTCGTATCCGCCACCAACCCCCTGTGGGAGCGAACCTGCTCGCGATGCTTTTAAGATTTACGCGGTGTCAGCACCATCTGCGCCGGAACGCTACGCACAATCTGTTTGCGCAGTTTCAGTTCAAATCCGGGATCGAGCTTTTTAACCCGCTTGGTCAGCAAATTCGCCAGCCACGGATAATCATCGGTACGCGGAGCCTGGATACTGACGTCGCACTGGAAATTCACCACATCGGCGGCGATAGCGTCGAGTTGCCGACGCATCTGTTGAATATCGCCGATATTCAAAGCAACCGTGGTGCTCTCTGCGCTGGGGTCGATCAGCTTGGCGACCGGTTTGGTTTCGGCGGCCTTGAGGTCGGCTTCGGCTTTTTCCAGCTCGGCCTTGCGGGCTTCGGCAATGGCGCTGTTGACCTCGCCAGTCAAGGCTGGCGCTTTCGGCATCAGAGCACGGGCGCGGCTCAGGGCTGTTGCGGCGGCGTTTACGTCACCCTTTTGCAGATCGATCTGGCTGCGGCGCAAATACGCCTCGGCCAGTTGCCGTTGATACGGCTCCAGGGCCGGGTCTTCAGGCTTCTGGGCCTGCAACGCTGCCAATTGATCCTCAGCGGTGGCCAGCTCGTTGCTGGCCAGGCTTTGTTCCAGCTGCGCGATGGCCGGGCCCCGGATATCGGGAGCCTCGGTGACGGGCGGCGAACTCTTGCAAGCGCCCAGCAGCAGTGAAAATGCGACAAGGAGCAGATAACGGGAGGCGAACGGCTTCATTCCTGCGACTCTCTATTTGCGCAAAAAGCGAGCAAGTCTACACCCCTCGGCGAGGCAGGACAAAACTCAGCAGAAACAATACGGCCGCGCTGACCACAATCGACGGTCCGGCCGGGGTGTCCTTGAACCACGATAACGCCAGTCCGCCACACACTGCGAGCATGCCCAGCAGGCTTGCGCCCAGGGCCATCTGCTCCGGCGAACGGGCGTGACGTTGTGCCGCAGCGGCCGGGATGATCAACAAAGAAGTAATCAGCAATACACCGACGATCTTCATCGCCACGGCAATGACCACCGCAATCAGCAGCATCAGCGCCAGCCGCAATCCAACCACGGGCAAGCCTTCGACTCGCGCCAGTTCCTCGTGCACGGTGACGGCCAGCAAAGGGCGCCAGAGTGCAACCAGCAATAGCAGGACCGCCGCGCTGCCGCCCAGGATCCACGACAGGTCCATCGGGCTGATCGCCAGCAGGTCGCCGAAGAGGTAGGCCATCAGGTCGATCCGCACATCGTGCATGAAGCTCAGCACCACCAGCCCAAGGGACAGGGTGCTGGGAGCCAGGATCCCCAGCAGCGTATCGGATGCCAGCGGTTGGCGCTGTTGCAGGGTCACCAGCACCACTGCCAGCAACAGGCAGCCGACGCTCACTGCCACCGTGGGGCTGATGTCCAGCAAGAACCCCAGGGCCACGCCGAGCAAGGCCGCGTGGGACAGGGTGTCGCCGAAATAGGCCATGCGCCGCCAGACCACGAACGAGCCCAGGGGGCCGGCCACCAGCGCGAGGGCCAGACCTGCAAGCAGGGCGTACAACAGAAAATCAGCCATGCTTGCAGCCATCTCCACGAACGTGGGGGGTAACCGGGGCGCCGATAACCACCGAACCGTGCAGGTCGTGGGCGTGGTCATGGTGGTGGTGATAGATCGCCAGGCTAGGGGCGTTCTTGCCGAACAGCTCGACGAACGCCGGGTCGCCGCTGACCTGCTCGGGATGCCCGGAACAGCAGACATGACGGTTGAGGCAGACCACCTGGTCGGTGGTGCTCATCACCAGATGAAGGTCATGGGACACCATCAGCACGCCGCAGCCGTGGCGGTCGCGCAAGCGTGTAATCAGGCTGTACAGCTCGGCCTGGCCGGCCACATCGACCCCTTGCACCGGCTCGTCGAGCACCAGCAGTTCGGGTTCGCGCAGCAGGGCGCGGGCCAGGAGTACACGCTGCATTTCACCGCCGGAAATGCTCTGTACCGGGCTGTCGATTACGTGCTCGGCGCCGACTTCGTCGAGCGCCGCCAGGGCTCGCGCACGATCCACCCCAGGCACCAGGCGCAGGAAGCGCAGTACCGACAGCGGCAACGTCGGGTCCACGTGCAGCTTTTGCGGCATGTAGCCAACCCGCAGCTTGGGCTTGCGCCAGACGCTGCCGCTGTCCGGCTTGAGCAAACCCAGCACGGCGCGCACCAGAGTGGTCTTGCCGGCGCCGTTGGGGCCGATCAGGGTGACGATCTGCCCAGGCTCGACGCTCAGGTGAATGTTGTCCAACACATGCTGCCCGGCAAAGGTCACGGCCACCTGTTCGAGACGGATCAACGGGTTGCTCATCAGGCCCCCTGGCAACCGGAGCAGAGACCGACCACTTCGACGGTCTGGGTGTCGACCTCGAAACCGACCTCCTTGGCGCTGGCAACGATGGCATCGCTGATGGACTTCTGTTCCAGCTCGATGGCCGCGTGGCATTCGCGGCAGATCAGGAACTGGCCTTGGTGAGCGTGCTCCGGATGGTTGCAGCCGACGAAGGCGTTCAATGAGGAAATGCGATGCACCAGGCCGTTTTCCAGGAGGAAGTCCAGTGCCCGGTAAACCGTGGGCGGTGCGGCACGGCGGCCGTCCTGTTCGCTGAGCACCGCCAGGATGTCGTAGGCGCCCAACGGCTTGTGGCTTTGCCAGACCAGTTCCAGTACGCGACGACGCAAGGCGGTCAGGCGCAACCCTTGGCGCGCGCAGATGGCGTCGGCCTCGGACAGCGCGCTGTGCACGCAGTGAGAGTGATCGTGGGGGCGACTGGCGAGGGGTGTGATAGGCATGGGCAGCGACGTGTTCAGTGAGAGACGTTATTATGTTACCGGTTCTCGCCTCCTTGAGTGGTCATCGTGTCTCGATTTTTTTCGTTGTTTGTCGCTTTTGTCGCAAGTTTTCTGCTGACCGGGCCCGTGCAGGCCGAGGTAAAGGTCCTCACCAGCATCAAGCCGCTGCAGTTGATTGCCGCCGCAGTGCAGGACGGCGTGGCCGTTCCCGAGGTGCTGCTGCCGCCCGGAGCTTCGCCTCACCACTATGCCTTGCGGCCATCCGACGTACGGAAGGTGCAATCGGTGGACCTGCTCTACTGGATCGGCCCCGACATGGAAGGTTTCCTGCCACGGGTGTTGAATGGTCGTACGCTGCCCTCCGTTGCGGTGCAGCAGCTGCCGGGACTCAAGCTGCGACACTTTGCCGAGGACAGCCAATCCCATGCCGACGATGACGGCGACGAGCACGATCATGACCATCGCCCCGGTACGATCGACGCTCACCTGTGGCTGTCGCCCGTCAATGCCCGGGTAATCGCTGCCAGAATGGCCGCTGATCTGAGCGCAGCCGATCCTGCCAATGCGGCTCGCTATCAAAGCAATCTGAAGGGTTTCAACCAGCGCCTCGATGCCTTGGACACACGCTTGAAGTCGCGCCTGGCCGGGATCGCGGGCAAACCCTATTTCGTGTTCCACGAAGCGTTCGACTATTTCGAAGACACCTACGGGCTCAAGCATGCGGGGGTTTTCGCCGTGGCCGCCGAGGTCCAGCCGGGGGCCCAGCACGTGGCGGCGATGCGCACGCGCTTGCAGGCGGTGGGGAAGACCTGCGTCTTCAGCGAACCGCCCCTGCGGCCGCGCCTGGCCGAAACCCTGGTGGCCGGGTTGCCGGTGAAACTGGCGGAACTGGATGCTCTGGGCGGCTATACCCCGGCGACGGCGCAGGGGTATGAGCAGTTGTTGGAGAAGTTGGGCAATGATCTGGCGGGATGCCTGGAGTCCCTATAACACCCGCGCGAAACCCGCTTTCATCTGTGGCGAGGGGATTTATCCCCGCTGGGCTGCGAAGCAGCCCCCTGCTTAATTAGCTGACCCACCTGTTGCGGCAGATATTTCTTGGGGACGTTTCGCGTCCCAGCGGGGATAAATCCCCTCGTCACAGGTAGGTTGTTCGGCTGGTTATGGTGTAGTGCTCACAGGGCAAAAGGCAGTGGTGTGCTGACCGCTTGCCGCTGCCCCAACCGCTGCTGAAACTCCATCGGATCGTGAATCAGCACATCCTGCCCGGCAAACGACTCGGCCGCGATCAACCGCGACAACCAGAACCGCACGCACGCCACCCGCAGCATGGTCGGCCATAGCACGGCCTCGGCGGCAGTGAAGGGACGCAGGGCGGCATAAGCGCCGAGTAATGCTCGGGCCCTGGCGCCATCGAGCACACCGTCGTCATCCGAACACCAATCGTTCAGGGCAATGGCAACGTCATACAGCATCGGCCCGGAGCAGGCGTTGTAGAAATCGATCAGCCCGGTCAGGTGCGTGCCCTCGAACATCGCATTATCGCGGAACAGGTCCGCGTGGATGTTGGCCCGGGGCAGCGCCAGGATCCCGGTTTTTTGCACAGCGATTTCATCCAGCGCCGCTTCAAGCAGGCGACGGGCCTCGGTGTCCAGATGCGACAGGAGCTTGGCGCCCTCCTCCTGCATCCAGTCCAGCCCGCGGTCGGTCTTGCGCTTGATCATCTTGTCCTTTGTCGCCAGGTGCAGATGCGCCAGCAACTCGCCGACCTGGGCGCAATGCTGCGCATTGGCCTGCTTGATGTGTTTGCCCGCCAGGCGCGGCTGCAGCAGCGCCGGTTTACCGGCCAGCTCCCGCAGCGCCACACCATCGGTGGTGCGCAAGGCATAAGGGACTGGCAGGTCGGCGTCGTGCAGCACGTCCAGCAGTTCGATGAAGAACGGCATTTCCTGGACCGGGCCGCGCTCCACCAGGGTCAGGACGAATTCGCCCTGCTCAAGGCTGATAAAGAAATTGGTGTTTTCGCTGCCGGCGGCGATCCCCTGGAAATCAAGCAGACGGCCAAGCCCATAAGGGGCGAGAAAGGTTTCCAGCTCGGGCCGAGCCAGGGGGGTGAACACAGACATGGTTAAAACTGCCAGTACGGGCGCCCTTCAGCGGGCGCCGGTTGAAGTCGAGAGCGGTATTACCACTCAAAGATTTTCCACGAAGGGATCAGCATATCCGGCTGGTCCGAACGAATGAAGTTTGCATCGCTACCGTCGGCACGCACCAGGAAATAAGGTTTGCCGTTCTTGGGCGTGACCTTGATCGCGTACAGGAAACCGTTTTGCCGATACTCCTGGATGGTTTTGTCGCCCTCCGTGCGAATGGTGACGTCCGGGTCCGCCGAGGGGGCGTCATCCGCCGCCATGACGGCCAGTGGGGCGATTGCAAACAAGCCAGCCAGTAACAGGCGATTTAGTGTACGCATGATAACCTTGTCCCTTTGTCGTCAACGGTCCCGCTATTCTAGCCCCGGACCCGCCGAAAAGGTTGATCCTGCTCATGAGCCAAGCCCCCCTCGTCCTGGTGGACGGTTCTTCTTATCTGTACCGCGCCTTCCATGCGCTGCCACCGCTGAATACGTCCAAAGGCCTGCCGACCGGCGCGGTCAAGGGCGTGCTGAACATGCTCAAGAGCCTGCGCAAGCAGTATCCGGACAGCCCGTTCGCCGTAGTCTTCGACGCCAAGGGTGGGACGTTTCGCGACGCGCTGTATGCCGAATACAAGGCCAACCGCCCGAGTATGCCCGACGACATGCGCGTTCAGATCGAGCCGCTGCATGCCAGCGTCAAGGCCCTGGGCTTCCCCTTGTTGTGCGTGGACAACGTCGAGGCCGATGACGTGATCGGCACCCTGGCCCGCAGCAGCGCCGCGGCCGACCGTCCGGTGGTGATTTCCACGGGCGACAAGGACATGGCGCAATTGGTCGATGGGCACATTACCTTGGTCAATACCATGACCGGTAGTTCGCTGGACGTGGCTGGCGTGAAGGAGAAATTTGGTGTCGCTCCGGAGCAGATCATCGACTATCTGGCGTTGATGGGCGATTCATCCGACAACATTCCCGGCGTTCCGGGTATCGGACCGAAGACCGCGTCCGGCCTGCTGGTGGGGGTCAATGGCGGCCTGACCGAGCTGTATGCGCAACTGGATATCGTCCCCACCCTGCCGATTCGCGGCGCCAAGACCCTGCCCGCCAAGCTCGAAGAACATAAGGAAATGGCCTTCCTGTCCTACGAGTTGGCGACGATCAAGACCGACGTGCCCTTGGATATCGGCCTCGACGATTTGAAAATGGGTGAGCCGGATCACGAAAAACTCGCCGAGCTCTACACCCTGCTGGAATTCAAGAGCTGGTTCGAAGAGAACCAACGCGAAGCCAAGCGCTCCGGCCAGGAAATCGTCGACGTGGCCGAGGAGCAAGCGGGTGCCGAGGCCAAGTACGACGTCATCCTCGATCAGGCGAGCTTCGAGACCTGGCTGGCCAAGCTGGAAAAGGCGCCGCTGTTTGCCTTCGTCACCGAAACCAATGGCACCGATGCCCAGCATTCGCAGCTGGTAGGCTTGTCGTTCGCCGTGGCGCCGTTCGAGGCTGCCTACATTCCGCTGACCCATTCCTACATGGGCGTGCCGGAGCAACTGGACCGCGACACAGTACTCAAGGCCCTCAAGCCGCTGCTGGAAAACCCGAACAAGCTCAAAGTCGGCCAGCACGCCAAGTTCGAGACCAACATCCTCGCCAACTGCGCCATCGATGGCGATCAGGACAACGGTATTTACGTCCAGGGCATCGCCTTCGACACCATGCTGGAATCCTACGTGCTGGACTCCACGGCAACCCGCCACGACATGGACAGCCTGGCGCTCAAATACCTGGGCCAAAGCAAGACAGACTTCCAGGACATCGCCGGTAAAGGCGTCAAGCAGCTGACCTTCGATCAAATCGCTCTGGAACTGGCCGGCCCCTATGCCGCCGAAGACGCGGACGTGACCTTCCGCCTGCATCAGGCCTTGCAGGAGAAGCTCGCCGCGATCCCGAGCCTGGGCAAAGTGCTCAATGAAATCGAAATGCCATTGATGCCGGTGCTGGCGCGCATCGAGCGCCAGGGCGCGCTCGTGGACGCCAATCTGCTGGGTGTCCAGAGCGTCGAGTTGGGTGAGAAGCTGGTGGCGCTGGAGCGTGAGGCATTTGCCATCGCCGGTGAAGAATTCAACCTCGGCTCGCCGAAGCAACTGGGGGTGATCCTGTACGAAAAACTCGGGTTGCCGGTGCTCAGCAAAACCGCCAAGGGCCAAGCGTCCACCGCCGAAGCCGTGCTCGCCGAACTGGCCGAGCAGGATTACCCGCTGCCCAAGGTGCTGATGCAGTACCGCTCGCTGAGCAAGCTCAAAAGCACCTACACCGACCGTCTGCCGGAGCAGATCAACAGTCGCACCGGCCGCGTCCACACCAATTATCAACAGGCCGTCGCCGCGACCGGGCGCTTGTCGTCCATCGACCCGAACCTGCAGAACATCCCGATCCGCACCGCCGAAGGCCGGCGGATCCGCCAGGCGTTCGTCGCGCCCAAGGGCTACAAGCTGCTGGCGGCGGACTATTCGCAGATCGAACTGCGGATCATGGCCCACCTGGCCAAAGACGAAGGCCTGCTCCATGCATTCCGCAATGACCTGGACGTGCACCGGGCCACGGCTGCCGAGGTCTTCGGTGTCGAGCTGGACGCCGTCACCCATGACCAGCGTCGCAGCGCCAAGGCCATCAACTTCGGCTTGATCTATGGGATGAGCGCGTTTGGCCTGGCCAAGCAGATCGGCGTCGATCGCAAGCAGTCCCAGGCCTACATCGACCGTTACTTCGCCCGCTATCCGGGGGTGCTGGCGTACATGGAGCGCACCCGGACGCAGGCCGCCGAGCAGGGGTTCGTCGAAACCATCTTCGGTCGCCGGTTGTACCTGCCGGACATCAACGCGAAAAACCCGGCGCTGCGCAAAGGCGCCGAGCGCACGGCGATCAACGCGCCGATGCAAGGCACGGCTGCCGACATCATCAAGAAAGCCATGGTGGCGGTGGATCGCTGGCTGTGCGCGTCAGGGCTGGATGCCAGGGTCATCCTGCAGGTCCACGACGAACTGGTGCTGGAAGTGCGCGAAGACCTGGTGGACCAGGTCCGCGAAGAGATTCGCCAGCATATGAGCGCCGCCGCCACGCTGGACGTGCCGCTGCTGGTGGAAGTGGGCGTGGGCAATAACTGGGACGAGGCGCACTGAGCCTGGCAATGAACCTGGGGCAGGCAGAGCCTGCCCCAAGGGCAAAATCGGCGTTAGCTCGGAAAATTCCTAAGGTTATTTCCAAAAATAATCTGAACTAAAACCGTGAAACAGCACTCAGAGTTTCTGAATGGCTGGTGAAGCCCTTCAATAGCTCCTATGTTGTGTTAAGTGTTGGCAGATATCTGGACCCCGCCCTAGCGGTCCGGAACTTGAACCCCGAACTTCCCCCTCCCCATAAGAAGTCCGGGGTTTTTTTTGCCTGCGATTCGGCTTATTCAGCGGGTTCGCTGCCCTTGTCCGCCAGCTCCATCCAGTTGGCCAACACGCCGTAGGCCTCTTCCAGGCCCATGCGCTTGGGCGCCGAGAACAATTGGATAGTGATCGCCTCGCCCCAGCCCTTGCGTATTTGCGACTGCACCTTGAGCAAGGTGTTCTTCGCCGCGCCATAGGTGAGTTTGTCGGCCTTGGTCAGCAGGATGTGCATGGGCATGCCGCTGGCGACAGCCCAATCGAGCATCAGTGTGTCGAAGTCAGTCATCGGATGGCGAATGTCCATCATCAGAATCAATCCCTTCAAACTCTCGCGGCTGCCCAGGTAGGCTTCCAGGTGACGCTGCCAGTGTTGCTTGAGCGGGATCGGCACCTTGGCGTAACCGTAACCGGGCAAGTCGACCAAACGGCGTTCATCGTCTAGCTTGAAGAAATTCAACAGTTGCGTGCGGCCCGGGGTTTTCGAGGTCCGTGCCAGGCTTGCATGGGTCAGAGTGTTCAGCGCGCTGGATTTGCCGGCGTTGGAACGTCCGGCAAACGCCACTTCGTAGCCTTCGTCGTCGGGGCATTGATCGACTTTGGCGGCGCTGAGCATGAAGGTGGACTGTTGGCACAGGCCGAGGATGGGGTTCTTCAGTTGCATGGGATTTCCGATGTGGGCGGCGTCGGGAATGGACGCGGCAAGCGGTGTCGTTTCCGTTTCAGTGACGCCAGTATATAATGCCGCAGATTTTGTGTGCGCTTTGTCCCAGCGTAGGATGAGGCTCACGAGAGCGATTGACCGAAATTGCGCACTAGAACGCAGCTCGCTCTCAACCCTGAAAAGGTCGTTTTATGACGAAATGGCTGCTAGCTGCCGGTGTCTTGATGCCGCTTTACAGCGCTCAGGCTACACAGGATCCGGAAGCTGTGTACAACCGTGTTTGTGGTGCCTGTCATTCCGGCCAACTCCCCATGGCGCCCCGCAAGGGCGATCAGGAAGCTTGGACGCCGAGGTTGGCGAAAGGTATGGAGACGCTGGTGCAACACGTGACCCAGGGTTTCAAGGCGATGCCGCCGCGTGGTTTGTGCATGGACTGCAGTGCCGAGGATTACCGAGCCATCATCCAGTGGATGAGCGAGTGAACCCGGCCCATAACTCTTTAACCCTTAGCCGTAGTTGGATTAGCTGATGAACAAACTGATCGTGAGTCTGCTGTTGACCTTGGGGATATCCGGCGTAGCCCACGCCGCTGGCGGTAGTGCCTCCATCGTCGCCGATGCGAAAGCCGGCCAGGCGAAAGCTGCCGTATGCGGAGCCTGCCACGGCCCGGATGGCAACAGCATGGCGCCCAACTTTCCGAAACTGGCGGGTCAGGGCGAGCGTTACCTGAACAAGCAGCTGCACGACATCAAGTCGGGCAAGCGCACCGTCCTGGAAATGACCGGCCTGCTGAACAACCTGAGCGACCAGGACCTGGCGGACATTTCCGCTTATTTCGCCAGCCAGAAGGGCAGTGTCGGCGCTGCCGATCCAAAACTCGTGGCCCGTGGCGAGGCGCTGTTCCGCGGCGGCAACCTGGAAAAAGGGCTGCCTGCCTGCACCGGTTGCCACGCCCCAGACGGCAAGGGCAACGCCCCCGCCGGTTTCCCGCACCTGGGTGGCCAGCATGCCCAGTACGTCACCAAGCAGCTGACCGATTTCCGCAAGGAAGAAGGCGGCCGCGCCAACGACGGCGACGCGATGACCATGCGCACCATCGCCCGCAAGCTCAGTGACGAAGATATCGCTGCGGTGGCCAGCTACATCCAGGGCTTGCACTGAGTGCATTGACCCGCGTGGCTGAGCTTGTAATGTTAACGCTCGATTAATCTGTCGCGGTAAACATCAAAAGGGTGGCTTTGGCCGCCCTTTTTTGTGGCCGCTGCCGTTACACTACGAACTCGAACCCGCCACGGCCTGTCTGAAAGACACGCCTCGCGAGGCCATCCATGTCCAGGAGTAAAGCATGCGTAATCTGATCATCAGCGCCGCGCTCGTCGTTGCCAGCCTGTTCGGCATTGGCGCTCAAGCCACCGCCGAAGAGTCGAAGGCTCCCTACGTTGAATTGACCAACCCGGTTCCGGTGGCGGTGCCTGGCAAGATCGAAGTGGTGGAGCTGTTCTGGTACGGCTGCCCGCATTGCTACGCATTCGAACCGGTCATCAACCCTTGGGTCGACAAGCTGCCTTCGGACGTGAATTTCGTGCGCGTCCCCGCCATGTTCGGCGGTCCGTGGGATGCCCACGGCCAGATGTTCCTGACCCTCGAAACCATGGGCGTCGAGCACAAGGTTCACGCCGCGGTGTTCAACGCGATCCAGAATGAGAAGAAGCGCCTGACCGATCCTGAAGACATGGCTGAGTTCCTTGCTACCCAAGGCGTCGACAAGGAGAAGTTCCTGGCGACGTTCAACTCCTTTGCCATCAAGGCCCAGATCACCAAGGCCAAGGATCTGGCGAAGAAATACCAGGTCACTGGCGTACCGACCATGATCGTAAACGGCAAGTACCGCTTCGATATCGGCTCCGCCGGCGGCGCAAACGAAGCGCTGGCCCTGGCCGACAAACTGATTGCCAAGGAGCGGGCGACCGCCAAGGCCGCTGCCAACTAAGCGCGGACCGCATCCATGGCCCGCTGGAGCACCGAACGCATCGTTGGCCTGCATGAACCGCGGGTCAACGAGCACCATGTCGCCTCAACGGGCCTGCCCGCCGACAACCGTTTGCGGTTGCTCAGCTTCAATATTCAGGTGGGCATCAGCACCGAGCGCTACCGGCATTACCTGACCCGCGGCTGGCAACATTTGCTGCCGCACACCGGGCGCGCCGGTAATTTGCAGAAGATCGGCGACCTGCTGAAGGATTTCGACCTTGTGGCGCTGCAAGAGGCCGACGGCGGCAGCTTGAGGTCAGGCTACGTCAATCAGGTCGAACATCTGGCCCAACTGGGCGCATTTCCCTACTGGTACCAACAACTCAATCGCAACCTCGGGCGCTTCGCTCAGCACAGCAATGGCGTGCTGAGCCGCCTGCGACCCTGGGCGATCGAAGATCATCCGCTGCCGGGCCCCAAGGGGCGCGGTGCGATCCTGGCGCGTTTCGGCGAAGGGCCGGAGGCGCTGGTGGTGGTCATGATGCACCTGGCCCTCGGTGCGCGGACCCGCTCGATGCAACTGGCCTACATTCGCGAAATGATCGGTGGCTACAAGCACCAGGTACTGATGGGCGACATGAACACCCATGCCAACGACCTGCTGCAAAGCTCGCCCCTGCGTGACCTGGGCCTGCTTGCGCCGCAACTGGAGGCGACGTTCCCCAGCTGGCGCCCCCAGCGCTGCCTGGACCACATCCTGCTGAGCCCGACCTTGACCCTTGAGCGTGTCGAGGTCCTGGCCCAGCCCATTTCCGACCACCTGCCGGTCGCGGTCGAAATTCGTTTGCCGGGTTCGCTGACGGCCGATACATTCCCTGCGTTGAGTCCTGGCCCTTGCGGATCCGATGAATGAGCGACGACGCCGAACGCTGGAGAGAGAAATACCTCAGGAGCATCGAACAGCAGGAGAAGCTCGAACGACGCTGGAATGCGCGGCTCGACCTGCTGCGTCGTGGCCTGGTGCGCAGTACGCTGGCCGCCGAAGGCACCGACAGGGCCGTCGACCAATGCATGAAGGAAATGCGCGAAGTGGTGCGCACCGATGAGATGGACGCCGCGCTCGCCGCCCTGTTGCCTCGTCTGGAAAAAGCCGTGCTGGATTCCGAGCAGCGCCGCGAGACCCGAACCGAGCAGATGAGCACTGCCCTGACTGCCCTTGTCACTCAGTTGCAAACCCTGCCGTTGCCCAAGGAAGTCAGTCGGCCGCTGAAAAAGTTCGCCAAACACCTTGAGGCGCGTGTCGGCCAGGCTCGGGAAATTCCATTGCTGCTCAGCGAACTGAGCGGTTTGCAAGGCAAGGCCCTGGAAGTGTTGGAGGCTCCCGAGCAAGCGCATCGTCCGGGCTTGTTGCAGCGGTTGTTTGGCGGCCATGGCCATGAAGAGGGTTCATCCCCGTCCCCTGAACCTGCCGCCAGCCACGCGGCGCCTGAGGCTTTGCCATCGACTCCGATGCCGATGCAGCTGGCCGTTGAGCCTGTGCCCCCCTCTCCCGCGGCGGAACCGATACGGCCCGCCGACGAAATCGTCGAGCCGGACCCTTTTATCCCGCCAATGCTTGATCCCGCTCCGGCCCCCGTGGCCGAGTTTGTGCATCCGGTGATCGAGTCGGTCGAAACAGCCGGGGCGGCACCGGTCCAGACGCAAGCCACAGTGCCCGCGCCTGCGTTCGAGAACCCTGATGAGCTGGTGTCCGAAGAGCCGCCCGAGGCCGATCCGCATGCATCCGCTCCGGATACGGAGCCCGATGCGCCCGAAACCGTCGAGGCGCTGCCTGTCAACCTGGAGGATGCCCATTATGCCCTGCCCGATTCGCCGGAGCCGTCCTATAGCTCTGTGGCCAGGCATATCGAAGACACGCTGTTGGGCCTGCTGGGTGACCTGACCCTGCCCGAACGCCACCGTCCCCAGGCCGAAGCGATGCGTGAACGGCTGCAGAACGGTTTGAACTGGTATGAATTGCTGCCGATCCTCGACGATTTTGCGACGCTCATGCTGGCAATCACCGACAGTGGGCAGCACGAGTTCGAAGCCTATCTACAGCGCCTCAATGATCGGTTGGAGTCATTCCAGAGCAGCCTGCGGGCCGCCAGTGAAGGCCATGCGGACAATCTTTCAGCTTCCAGGGAAATGGACACGCAGATTCGCGAACAGGTCGATGGCTTGCAAAGCAGCATGCAGGAGGCCGATGACCTGGAAGGACTCAAGCAAGTGCTGGAGAACCATCTCGAAGGCTTGCTCGGTACGATGGATCAGCACCGCCTGCAACGGGACCAGCGCGAGCAAGAGGTTTCCGCTCGGTTGAAGAGCCTGGCGGAGCGCGTCGCGGTGATGGAGCAGGAAGCCCAGGTCGTTCGTGAGAATCTGGAAGAACAGCGGCAAAAAGCCCTGATCGATCCACTCACCGGGCTGCCTAACCGCGCCGCCTGGAGCGAACGCCTGGAGCATGAGGTTGCCCAGTGGCAACGGCATGGCAATAGCTTGCTGCTGGCGATACTCGATCTCGACCACTTCAAGCGAATCAATGACAACTACGGCCACCTGGCTGGCGACAGGGTATTGAAGATCATTGCTGCCGTGTTGCGTAAGCGCCTGCGCGGCAGTGACTTCATTGCCCGTTTTGGCGGCGAGGAATTCGTCCTGCTGCTGCCGGACACCCCGTTAACGGCGGGTGCCGGGCTGGCCGAGCATTTTCGAGCGGCCATCGAGGCCTGCCCATTCCATTTCAAGGGCGAGCCGGTGACGATTACGGTGTCCATTGGTCTCACCAGCTTTAAAACCGGAGAACGCAGCGATCTGGTGCTCAAAAGGGCCGATCAGGCGCTTTACAGGGCGAAAGCGGCCGGGCGTAACCGAGTGGAGCTTGGCTGAGCAATTGTTCCATTTTGTTTAATAAAGCAATGTGGGATCGGCTCATCGCAAGTCGATACGTTACACTGTTGCATTATTTTCAACCTGCAAACGCCCTGCCCCATGAAATTCTTTCCGATCATTGCTTTGCTATTGGCCTTGGCCGGCTGCGCCAGCGGGCCAAGGCTGGACACCAGCCATCCTTCGGTCAATCAGGACAATCGTGTGCAGTTCGTGGTGGTTCACTACACCTCGGCTTCCCTGGAGCGGTCCCTGGCCCTGCTGACCCATGGCGAGGTCAGTGCTCATTACCTGATCGGTGACGACAAGAACGCGACTATCTACAAATTGGTGGATGAGAGCCGACGCGCCTGGCATGCCGGCGAAAGCGAATGGCAAGGCCGGACCTGGCTCAACTCCAGCTCGATCGGTATCGAAATCGTCAATCCGGGGTACGTCGACACGCCGACCGGTCGCCTCTGGTACCCCTACAGCGAAGCCCAGATCCAGTCCCTGATCGTTCTGCTCAAGGACATCACTCGGCGTAACGCAATCAATCCAAGCAATATCATCGGCCACAGCGACATCGCCCCCTTGCGCAAGCTTGATCCAGGGCCGCTGTTTCCTTGGAAACGTCTGGCGCAGGCCGGCCTGGGAATCTGGCCGGATGAGCAAGCCGTGGCGCGCCAGCAAGCCCTTTTCGCTGCCCAGCTGCCCGGTGCCAGCTGGTTCCAGATGGAATTGGCCCGGCTGGGCTATCCGACGCCCCAGACTGGCGAATGGGATGTGGCCACCCGCCGCGTACTGGCTGCGTTCCAGATGCGTTATCGGCCGGCCCGGTTCGACGGCACGCCGGACGCGCAAAGTGCTGCAATCTTGCAGGTGCTTACCCAGACAAAATAATGACGCTTGTCTGCCGATAACGCCTAAAGTCAATTCAGAAGCTATAACTCATTGGTAACTTTCGGATTACCAAGATGACGGCTACCCGCGAAGCCCTGCAAAGCTGGCTCCATCGCCCTTTTTTTCTGGCGATGGTGGCGGCTGCCCTGAGTACGCTGCTGTTGCTGGCGGCAAGCCTGTTCGTGACTGTACAGCAGGTCAAGCAGCGCGAAAGCGACCAGATGAATGCCCAAGGCGAGCGCTTTCTGCAACGACTGGAACAGCTGTTCGGGCAGTTGCGCGAAAGCCTCGACGATTTGCAGACACAACCGTTGCGCGGATGCGACGATGACATGATCGCGACCTTGCAGCAGGTCAGCTTCAATTACCGCTTCGTCTATGAGGCGGCGTATACCGACAATCGCGGCTCGTGCTCCAATCGTCCGCGGCAAAGCGGATTGCCCGTGGCCCGTGCGCCCGATATCCGGGGGCCGACGTACAGTTACTGGCTCAACACGACGACCGAACCTGATGAAAACCGCGCCGCGTTGATGCTCGGTCGCGGTAACTTCCGGGTTGCCACTTCACGAGGGCATCTGACCGACGTGGTTGACCTTCCTCCCGACAGCAGCCTGCTGGTGGTGCTTGACCATGGCAAACGGGCGATTCCCGTGCTTGGCACCGATCAATACTGGCCACCCCCGGAGCCCTGGCCAGCCAATAGTGACAATGCCCTGCAGGTGACGCCCACGCGGCTGATCTATCGAATGCAAACCGATAACCCTGAATATCAGTTGGTGCTGATTGCCTCCCGCAGTGGTCTGCATTTCCCGGCCAACACCTGGTGGATGCTGCCCATCAGCCTGGCATTGGGCGTTGGGATCGGTTTCCAGGTGCTGCTTCTGGCCCGCCAGCGCCAATCCTTGGATGCCGAGCTTCACGGGGCCATCCGGCGCGGTGAATTGCAGGTGCTGTACCAGCCGATTTTCGACTTGCGCAGTCGGCTCTGTGTCGGTGCCGAAGCGTTGCTGCGTTGGCGAAGGCCCGATGGCACGCTGACCAGCCCGGACCTTTTCATCCCGATGGCGGAGAATACCGGCCAGATTCGGCAGATCACCGATTTTGTATTACAGAGACTGTTCGATCAGCTCGGCCAGCTGTTGAGGGCCAATCCGCAGCTCTACATTTCGGTGAACCTGGCGGCCTGCGACGTCATGGTGCCTCGTATCGGTGAGGTGATCGCTCGCTTGCTGGAGCGGCATCGTGTATCGGCGCGTCAGATTGCCTTCGAGGTGACCGAGCGTGGGTTGATCGATGTGCTCGTGGCCCGGGATAACCTGCAGTCGCTGCGCGATCTGGGCCATCAAGTGTTGATCGATGACTTCGGCACTGGGTACAGCAGCCTCGCGTACCTGCAAACCCTGCCGGTGGATTGCCTGAAAATCGACAAAGCCTTTATCGATGCCCTGGGTCACGACGCAGCCAGCAGTGGCGTAGCACCCCATATCATTCACATGGCCCATGCGTTGCAGTTGAAGGTGATTGCCGAAGGGATTGAACATGAAGCCCAGGCTTCATACCTGAGCAGCGAAGGGGTCACGTTCGGCCAGGGCTGGTTGTTTGCCCATGCCCTGAGCGCGGTGCAGCTCATCGAACTGATCACGCGGGGGCGACGGCGCCTTGGGCGGCGCCTGGACGATGAAGCCTAGGCTTCAGACCGTCAGTGCCATGTAAAACTGGGTACCTTGCCCTGGTCGCGAATAAACCCCCATCCGCCCGCCGTGGAGTTGAACGATCTCCTTGCACAGTGCCAGGCCGAGACCCGCTCCTCCTTTTTTGCGTCCGACCTGGACGAAAGGTTCGAAGATCCGTCCCTGTTGGCCGTAGGCAATGCCTTCACCGTTGTCTTCGACACTGATGATGACGCGCTCGCCGTGGCGTCGGGCTTGCAGGCGGATCTGGCCATCGTCGGCTGTGTGGCGCATGGCATTGTCGATCAGGTTATCCAGTACCCGATCCAGTTGTCCGGCATCGGCGTGCAGGCGTGGCAGCGGGCCCTGGATTTCCACGAGCAATGCGATGCCCTTGGCTTGGGCCTGGTCGGCAAATCGCAATCGGGCCGCTTCCAGCAGGTCTTCGATGGAGCAAGGCGCCAGGGTCAGTTTTTGCAGTCCGTTTTGGTAGCGGGAGAAGTTCAGCAGGTCATTGATCAGTTGCATCAGTCGCTGCATTTCTTCGTTGACGGTGTTGAGCAGGTCAGCTTCGCGGGATTCGTCGGCGAAATGCACGCGCTCCTGCAGCAGACCAAACGCCATGTGCATGCCGGTCACCGGGGTGCGCAGCTCATGGGAGGCCCGTAACACGAATTCGCTGCGTACCCGCTCGAAGGCCCGCTGTTCGGTGACGTCGTGCAGCACCATGACGGCGCCAAGGATGTGCCCCTGGGTATGGCTGACGGGGGTAAGGCTATAAGTCAACAGCCGCGACTCGCCATCCACCTCGATGCTCAGGTCTTCCGGAGCCCGCTCCAGGGATCCGCCCCGCAGGACCAGTTGCAATTCCTCATCCAGTTCCTGGCGCCCCAGGGCTTCGCCCAATCCGAGGCCCAGACGCTCTTCATCCCAGCCCAATTGACGTTGCGCCACCGGGTTGAGGTGTTCCAGCCGGCCCTGGCGATCGATCATCAACAGACCATCGTCGATACTGTCGAGCACCGCTTGCAAACGCTGCTGGCCGGCAAGCAGTTCATCGACGTTCATGGCCTGGTGCTCGCGCAATGCCTGGGCCATGATGCCGAAACGCCGGGTCAGCAGATTCAACTCGGCAGCAGAGGAAACCGGCAATGTCACCTCGAAATTGCCTTGGCCAATGTCATCCGCCGCCGCGGCCAGCGCCTCGATTGGCGCGCCGAAACGCCGGGCCAGGCCATGGGCGGTGATGAAGCCGATGATCAATACCGCCAGCCCCACCAGTCCCAGCAGGCTGGAAATCAGCAGGGCCCGCTCCCGTGCGTGGGTCTGGGCGTCGCCGATGTTGTTCAAAGCGCCCCGATACCCTTCGATGAGGCCGTTGCGCAGCACATTGAATTTCTCGGTAAGGTCCTGGATGCCGGAAAGTGGGGGTGATTGCTGGCGAAATTCGGCGTATGCGTCGAGGAATTTCTGGTAGTCGACTTTTGCCTGGCTGAAGCGCTCCGTCGGGTTGTCCTGATTTTGTTCGTGGGCGATGCCCTCCTCCAGCCATTGAAGGTAATGCCGCTTGGCGTTTTCCAGCGCCGCCAGGTCAGGCTTGTCGTCGAGCATGATCATGAACTGGTCGCCCAGGCTCTGGCGCAGCTTGAGTCCCAAATCCAGCAGCACGAAGTTGTCGCGAACCGATTGTTCCTGGGTATTGGCCATCTGCATCACGCTCACCAGGCCGAGCAACAGCCCCAGCAACGCCACGGTGATCAGGGCCGAGATACTGAGAAACAGCCGGGTGCGCAGCTTCATCGCCAGTTTCATAAGGTACCGTTCACAGGTTGTACTGCTTGCGTTTTCGATACAACGTGGACGCGTCGATACCCAGGGTCTTGGCTGCCTGGTCGAGGGTATCAGCCGTGGCCAGCACCGCGCCGATGTGGGCCTTCTCCAGTTCATCGAGGCTCAGCGGTGCGCCGATGCGTGGTGCATTGTTGACGGGTTGTTCGGCCATGCCCAGGTGGCTGATTTCCACCTTTTCCTGAGCACAGATGATGCTGGCGCGTTCGACCACGTTGCGCAGCTCGCGAATATTGCCGGGCCAGCGATAGCCTAGCAGCGCCTGGCGGGCCTCGTCGCTGAATGCACGGGCCGGGCGGGCATATTCCTTGACGAAGCGAGCCAGGAAGCGGTCGGCCAGGGTCAGGATATCTTCGGCGCGTTCGCGCAGCGGTGGCAGGTGCAGCGTGATGACGTTCAGGCGATACAGCAGGTCTTCGCGAAAGCGTCCATCGCGCACCATGTCTTCGAGGTTGAGGTTGGTGGCCGCGAGAATCCGGACATCGGCCCGACGGGTCACCG
Organism: Pseudomonas sp. AF32; assembly: GCF_022342325.2. Classification (NCBI taxonomy): domain Bacteria; kingdom Pseudomonadati; phylum Pseudomonadota; class Gammaproteobacteria; order Pseudomonadales; family Pseudomonadaceae; genus Pseudomonas; species Pseudomonas sp. AF32. The sequence continues at coordinate 29,794 of NZ_RQJK02000027.1, forward strand.
GATCACCGACCCGCTCATATTCCTTGTCTTGAATGAAACGGAGCAATTTAGGCTGCAATGTCAGGGGAAAATCGCCAATTTCGTCGAGAAAAAGCGTGCCGCCATCGGCTTGGTTGACCCGTCCCAGCGTGCTCTCGCTGGCCCCGGTAAACGCGCCACGGCTGTGGCCAAACAGTTCGCTTTCCATCAGTTCCGCCGTCAGCGACGGGCAATTGATGGTGACGCAGGATTTTTTCGCTCGTTTGCTCCAGCCATGGATGGCGCGGGCCAGCTCACCCTTACCGGTGCCCGACTCGCCCAGAATCAGGATATTGGCGTCGGTGCTGGCGACCTGGCGGGCGGTTTCAAGAACCACCTTCATCGCCGGGCTATGGGAGTCGAGACCGTCCTTGGGTTTGCGCATTTCGCCTTCCAAGGCTTCCAGCCTCGCCGACAATTGGCGTACTTCCAGCTGCTTGGCGGTTGCGAGGCGCAACTGATCCGGGCTGCATGGCTTGACCAGATAATCGGCGGCCCCGGCCTGGATCGCATCGACCGCTGTATCGACGGCCGAGTGGGCGGTGACGATCACTACTCGCATCCAGGGGGCCTGGATGCGCATCTGGGCCAGCACATCCAGTCCGTTGTCTTCCCCCAGGCGAAGATCAAGGAAGCACAAGTCAAATACCTGGCGTTGCAGCAAGGCTTCGGCCTGGGCGGCACTGCCAGCGGTTGCGACGGTATAGCCTTCGTCTTCCAGGCAATAGCGGAAAGTACGCAGGATGGCGGACTCATCGTCTACCAGCAGAATGCGGCCTTGATGCTCAGTGGCGGATTCCATTTTTCCTACGCTCCTTTAAATCAATGATGTTGGTTAGTGTCAGAAAAATCGGGCAAGTTGCATGGTCGATTCTGAGCGAATACTACCCATTGGAAGTCTCGCTGTGGGAGATGGGATTGTAGCGGGCGGATCCTAATCGTTTTCCTACGCCGCGGTGCGCCTAACGACCGACCCAGCTTATTCCGACCGTCATTCGCGAGTGGCAATTCAAAAAAGAATTCCATGCCCGGCCCTCCGGGAAAACCGGCTCCCCATCCCTTGATTGATCGTGCATAACGCACGACTTTTTTCTGCGGCATCGTGCAGGATGCGCCCCGGTCGCAGTTCAAGGATCTTATAACTATATGATTTTAAAGTATTTTATTGGCTAGGATTTCTGGCATGCGGTCTGCAATGGTCTGGTTAACGTGGCGCTTGAGCGCCCCAACCAGATCACCACCCGGGGTGGGAGGAATTCCAGGATGAATCGTCAACGTGCCGCCCGATTTCCAATCACGTCCCTGCACCTTCAGCAGGGCCTATGGACTGTTGTGGCGCTGCTGGTGACCCTCGCGGTCGGTCAGCAGTTGCTCCTCTGGCATTACAGCCAACAGCCCGAAGCGCCACTGGTGTCGATTCATAGAGCCCCCCAAACCCACTTCAGCCCTATGGGCAGCGTTGCGCAAGCGTCCGCCTCGATGCGCATGATGGACGTCGATCAGGCACAGCCGGTTGCCGACATGTCCCATCAGGAACGCTGGGTGTTTTAAACCTTGATGGGCTCGCGGCTATCGCGCATGGAACCATCACCACCCGTCCCGAACTAAATAGAAAAGCGTAAGGAGAATCACCATGTTGAGCTGGGCTATCACTTTCCTGATCATCGCCATCATCGCTGCCGTTCTGGGCTTTGGTGGTATCGCAGGCACCGCCACGGGCATCGCCAAGATTCTCTTTGTCGTATTCCTGGTGATGTTCATCGCTTCCTTCTTCTTTGGCCGTCGCGGCCGAGGCTGACCATGGGCGCATCATTGAAAGGACTGGTCGCCGCCCTGATGCTGGGCGGTAGCACCCTGGCAATGGCTGCCAATGACGGACAGATGCGGGTCAATCAGCTGCTCGAAGCAGACCCGCAGTACCGCGAAACCTGGCAGCGTGTCGTCAAGAAAGAAGAGCGTCTGCCGGAATGGGTCATGAACCTGTCCGGCGATTCGGAACAGATGAACGCTGTCGAGGAAGACGGTGACAAATATCTGGTCGGACCGCTGTGTGAAACCCAGGCGACATGCCGCAGCAAACGCTTGTTCGTCGCCTTCAGTTTCGATAAGGACGAGGCCTACGCCTTGCTGGTCGAGGTGCCCGCCGGGCTCCCTGCCGACAAGTCTCCGACCCGTCATGCGGACTACCGTTTTCTCGGTAATCCCAACGAAGGTATGCAAGAACTGTTAATGGAACAACTCAAGAAGGATCCCAACTGGTATTGAGTTTCGACAAAGGGAAAAGCAACCCTGCTTTTCCCTCTGCACAGCCCGAAGAGGGCCGCTGCATGACCAGGGGGCCGGGACGTTCTGACCATTGAGGGTCGGAGTGACCTACGGGCACAGGGGGTGCCTGCGAAAGGGCCGGGTCAGGTAAAAGCTGCGACGCAGGTTCGCTAAGTCGATTCGGCTGGGCGAACCTGCGTAGAGCTGCCCACGGCGAATGCTTGGGCCAGAGCGGCTGGTTACATCCCTTTCGATGTCGTCTGTCCGATGCGGCATATTGTCCCGACAAGGCTCCTTTCCATCGATCCCTGACCGTTAATCGGAGAACATTCACCTTATTTCTTTGGTCGACGTTGCGACAATTTGTCTGTGCTTCGTCGGTTTTCCGGGCGCTGAAAAAAGTGCAGGCTACGCTGAAATGGCCGGCTCACGGCGCTTTTGCCAGTCGAAATGGCACATTCGAACCGGTTGGGACGCGTGTTTTGTTTGAAAAATCTCATGCCGATTCGGCATAGGGTAGGCGTTTACGGCATTAGACGATCCCACCTCGCATCGCAATAGTTGCGCCTTTTTTCGCCCGCCAGTAAGCCGCCAGCGCGCGCTCGGGGTGACCTTATACGGGGGTGGATGCGTAGATTCGAATCGCAATGACGATCCCATCTGTGCGTCTGCCCGAGTCCAATCGAAGTAAGGGTAATGATATGAAGAAGGCAAAACTAAGCCTCGCCTGGCAGATCCTCATCGGGCTGGTGCTCGGAATTGCACTCGGCGCGCTGCTCAACCATTTCAGTGCCGAGAAGGCCTGGTGGATCAGCAACGTGCTGCAACCGGCGGGCGATATCTTTATCCGTCTGATCAAGATGATCGTGATCCCGATCGTGATCTCCTCGTTGATCGTCGGCATCGCCGGCGTCGGGGACGCCAAGAAACTCGGGCGTATCGGCTTCAAGACCATTGTTTACTTCGAAATCGTCACCACCATTGCCATCGTCGTTGGCCTGCTCCTGGCCAATTTCTTCCACCCGGGCAGCGGCATCGACATGAGCACCCTGGGTACGGTGGATATTTCCAAGTACCAGGCCACGGCCGCCGAAGTCCAGCATGAGCATGCGTTCATTCAGACCATCCTCAACCTGATCCCGTCGAACATTTTCGCAGCCGCCGCCCGCGGCGAGATGCTGCCGATCATCTTCTTCTCCGTACTGTTTGGTCTCGGTCTTTCCAGCTTGCAGGCAGACCTGCGCGAGCCGCTGGTGAAAATGTTCCAGGGCGTGTCGGAAAGCATGTTCAAGGTCACCCACATGATCATGAACTACGCGCCGATCGGCGTATTCGCACTGATCGCGGTGACCGTCGCCAACTTCGGCTTCGCATCCCTGCTGCCGCTGGCGAAACTGGTGATCCTGGTTTATGTCGCCATTGCCTTCTTCGCCTTCGTGGTGCTGGGCCTGGTCGCGCGTCTGTTCGGCTTCTCGGTGCTCAAGCTCATGCGCATCTTCAAGGATGAACTGGTGTTGGCCTACTCCACTGCCAGTTCCGAAACCGTGCTGCCACGGGTGATCGAGAAGATGGAAGCCTACGGCGCACCGAAAGCCATCTGCAGCTTCGTGGTGCCCACCGGTTACTCGTTCAACCTCGACGGTTCGACCCTGTATCAAAGTATCGCGGCCATTTTCATTGCCCAGTTGTATGGTATCGATCTGTCCATCAGCCAGCAGTTGATGCTGGTGCTGACCTTGATGGTGACCTCCAAGGGCATCGCCGGCGTTCCGGGCGTGTCCTTCGTGGTGTTGCTGGCGACTCTGGGCAGCGTCGGTATTCCGCTGGAAGGGCTGGCCTTCATTGCCGGTGTCGACCGCATCATGGATATGGCCCGCACCGCACTGAACGTCATCGGCAACGCCTTGGCCGTACTGGTGATCGCACGTTGGGAAGGTATGTACGACGATGCCAAGGGCCAGCGCTACTGGAACTCCCTGCCGCACTGGCGCAGCAAGGAGCCGTTGCCGGCGGGAGAGACTTCCAGCCGTTAACACGCCCGACGCCATCGCGAGCAGGCTCGCTCCCACAGTTGGATCTCAGTGATTCCAGAATGCGCATACGGCGCATAACCCTTGTGGGAGCGAGCTGCTCGCGATGGCGTCCTCTGAACAAACCCCGGATAACTCCGGGGTTTGTCGTTTCTGCCAGCCCCGCTATCATTCGCGACATCTTCCGGGGGGATTTAACCAATGCTCAATGGCCTGTGGCTTGGCTTCTTTATCGTGGCGGCCGTGTCGGCGCTGATGCAGTGGCTGGTCGGCGGCAACGCCGGGATCTTCGCGGCGATGGTGGAAAGCATTTTTGCCATGGCCAAGCTGTCGGTAGAGGTCATGGTCCTGTTGTTCGGCACCCTCACCTTATGGCTGGGCTTCCTGCGGATCGCCGAAAAGGCCGGCATCGTCGACTGGCTGGCCAAGGCCCTCGGCCCGCTGTTCTTGCGTTTGATGCCGGAAGTGCCGCCCGGCCACCCGGCCATCGGCCTGATTACCCTCAACTTCGCCGCCAATGGCCTGGGGCTGGACAATGCCGCTACCCCCATTGGCCTGAAAGCGATGCGCGCCCTTCAGGACTTGAACCCGAGCCCGACCGCAGCCAGCAATGCGCAGATTCTGTTCCTGGTGCTCAACGCGTCTTCGCTGACGCTGTTGCCGGTCACGATCTTCATGTATCGCGCCCAGCAAGGCGCGCCTGATCCGACCCTGGTATTCCTGCCAATTCTGCTCGCCACCAGCTGTTCGACCCTGGTGGGGCTGTTGTCGGTGGCGGTCGTGCAACGCCTTCGCCTGTGGGACCCCGTGGTGCTGGCCTACCTGGTTCCTGGCGCGCTGGTATTGGGCGGCTTCATGGCGCTGCTGGCAACGCTCTCGGCCACGGCGTTGGCGAGTTTGTCGTCGATCCTGGGCAACCTGACCTTGTTCGGCCTGATCATTCTGTTCCTGGTGATCGGCGCGCTGCGCAAGGTCAAGGTGTATGAAGCCTTCGTCGAGGGCGCCAAGGAGGGGTTCGACGTGGCGAAGAACCTGTTGCCATACCTGGTGGCCATGCTCTGCGCCGTCGGCGTGTTGCGGGCCTCGGGAGCGCTGGATTTCGGCCTGGACGGCATCCGCCACCTGGTGCAGTGGGCGGGATGGGACACCCGTTTCGTCGACGCGTTACCGACCGCCATGGTCAAGCCGTTCTCCGGCAGCGCCGCCCGGGCGATGCTGATCGAAACCATGAAGACGTCCGGCGTGGATAGCTTTCCGGCCCTGGTGGCCGCCACTATCCAGGGCAGTACCGAAACCACATTTTATGTACTGGCGGTCTACTTCGGTGCCGTGGGGATCCAGCGGGCGAGGCATGCGGTGGGCTGTGCGCTGCTGGCGGAGTTGGCCGGTGTGCTGGGAGCCATTGGGGTGTGTTACTGGTTCTTTGGTTGAGTAGCCACTGAGACCTCTGTGGGAGCGGGCTTGCTCGCGAAGGCGGTGTGTCAATCAACATCGATGTTGACCCTGCAAGTGTCTTCGCGAGCAAGCCCGCTCCCACAGGGGTTGTGATTTGGTTGGTCGGTTTGGACAAGCTTGCCCCTGCTCAGTCCGTCACCTTGAACCGCAACACGCCAAGCATCTGCCCATTGTCGGTCAGCACCCGCACCTGCCATTTGCCCGTGGGGTTGTCCGGGAAGTTCTGCTTGTGGGTCCAGGCGCGATAGCCTTCCTTGCGCCCGCCATGGATATCCAGGGCGATACGGTCCACTTCCTTGCCGTTGAACTGCCAGACGTGCCAGATCCGCTCATCCAGGCCCCGTGGCGCATTGATGGCGGTGTACGCGAACAGACCGTTGCCGCGAATCTGGGCGGCCGTGACTTCCTTGAGGCTGGCGCCCGGCGTACGGTCCTCCAATTGGGTGCTGATCGCCACTTCTGTCATCCACAGCGTGGCCGGCGGCACCCAGGAGCGCAGCAGCCACCCGGCGGCGCCAATTCCCAGGGTGATACAGAGAATCGCCAATGCGTTGCGCACGGTGCGGATGGGGAAGATCGAGGCCAGGCTCGGGAACGACAACAGCATCGCAATGCCCAGCGCCAATTTGAAGCTCTGGTCGGTGGTCAGGTGAAGAATGATGGGCAGCGCCGTGAGCAGGGCGGCGAACAGCGTCAGCGTGTGCAGTGCCAAAAACGCCCAGCGTCGGGGAGCCAGCCATTTGTAGTACAGCGGATCGATGATCGAAACCAGCGCCGCCGCACCGAGCAGGCCGGTGAAAAGGAGTTGGCTGCTGTTCCAGGTGGTGGTGATGAAGAAGAACGGCAGGACGAAAAACAGACTTTCCTGGTGAATCATTTGCGTGGCGTAACGCAACAGCGGCTGGGGTATTTCCCGTTTGAAAACCCGGGCGAACAGACGGGTCAGGCTGTTTTCCAGCATCAGCCAGAGCCAGCTCACCAGCATCACGACCGAGATCCAACTGGCCAGGCTCTGCTGGCGGTCCACCAGCATGAAACTGCCGACACCGGAGATGAAGCCCCCAAGCGCAATGACCCCTGGGTAGCGCTTCATCAGTTCAAGGATGCGCTGGATGTAGTGAGTCAGGGTCTGCATTAGGCGGTTTCACAGTAAGTCGTAGAAATATCCCTGACAGAGTATCGTCCGAACCTCGATGTGACGAGCGTGCTCTTGGGTAGAAGGGATTTCTCTTGGGCAAGCCATGCTCCTACAGCAGAGGGTCAAGCCTTGCGACGCGCCCGCCACACCACCCATCCCAACAGCAACAACCCCAGCAAACCGCCCAACCCCCACACCAGCTCATCGTCGCTGAGCAGCGGCTTTTCGATACGCAAGTAACCCGGATCCTTGAGCAGTTCGCCCAGAGCCTGGTTGGCCTGCTCCAGGCTCACCGCCTGTAAGCGTACGGCGGGATTGGCGAAGTGACCGTCGTCATAGTCGGCCAGGGCACTCCAGTAATAGTCGGCCAGGGCGCTGTTGCCTTGAACCGCCCAGGACTGGTGGGCGATAGCCGCACGTTTGATGCGCATGAACGTGTCGGGATCCAGCCCGTCCTTGAGCAAGGTGGCGCGCAACGCCTCCAGCGCCTGTTCGGCTTCCGGAATATCCTCGCGGGCCAGGTCTGCGTTCAGGCTGAGGAAGCCAACGCCACCGAATACTTCCCGCTCTGCCCAAGGGCCGTAAGACAGGCCGTGGGTCAGGCGTAGCTGGCGGTAGAGTGCCCAGTCCAGGTAATCCTTGAGCAGGTCGAAGGTTTCGTCGTGTTGCTGGTCCAGCACTGGCTCGGGGAACAGCCAGTGCAGCTTGGCGCCATCCCCCACCAGGCCGCGAGTCAGGTTGCGCTTGGTGACGGCGCTGTAGCGGATTTGTGGCAACGGCCTATGGGTGCTGGGTTCGACGGGTTCGAGCGCGCCAAAGGTACGCTCCAGATAGGCCGGCAGCACGCGGTCGAGATCACCGACCACGATCAGTGTCATGTTGTTCGGTGCGTACCAGGTTTTGCGCACCTGCTCGAGCCGGGCAAGGGTATGCTGCTTCACCTCGGCCCGTTCGGCGCAACGCAGGCCCAGCTCCACCGCCAGCTGGTTGCTGGCCTTGTGGCCGAGATCCTGACGGTCGAGCCAGCGTTGCAGGTGGGTGTAATGCCCGCCATCCTCGCGCTCGACCACCCGCTTGGCGGCCTCCAGGGCTTTGTCGTCGATACGGGTGCGGGTCAGCACCGACAGGAGCAAATCCAGTACCTTGCGCTGGTTGCTGGCCGGCGCCTCGATCACGAACGTGGTGTCGGCGTTGCTCGTAAAGGCGTTCCACTCGCCGCCCAACGCCTGCATGCGCTCCTCCAGCGCTCCCTCGTCCTCGCCATCGACACCACTGAACAGCGCATGTTCGAGCAGGTGCGGCAGTTCTTTGTCGGCGCAGTTGAAATCGTCCAGGCCCACGCCAATCACCAGCCGGATCGCGACATGCCCGCGTTCGCTGCCCGGTTTGAGCAGCAATTGCATACCGTTGGGCAGCGCATACCCTTCGACCTGGAACCGATCCAGGGCCGGCACGGGCAGCGAGGCTAACAAGAGGAGGGCGAGTAACAGACCACGCATAAGTTGAGCATCCTGGCGGCTGACAGTCCAACCTTGTTGACTGGACAACGCGCCAGATGTTCAAGGTGAATGGGTGATGTCCGAAACTTCATCTGCCGCCAGGGCACCGATCTCCGAAGTTTCCAACACGACATAGGCACTGCCGCAGAACAGCGAATTGAGGCGCCTCATGTCAGCGATCAACTCCAGGTGCAGGGAACTGGTTTCCAGGCTTTGTACGACCTTTCTATGCAAACGGCTGACGTGGGCGTGGGCCATTCGCCTTTCCTGCGCGCGAAAGCGCCGTTTCTCGCGCAGCAACTGACGGGCGCTTTCCCGGTCGGCGCTGAGGAACACCGACAGGCCCAGCCGCAGGTTGGCAATCAAGTGACTGTGCAGCCCTGCCAGTTCTTCCAGGCCCACGTCGGAAAAGGAGCGACGCTGCGAGGTCTTCTGTTGCTGGACCTTGCGCAGCATGCGTTCGATGAGGTCGCTCGCCAGCTTCAGGTTGATCGCCAGCTCGATGATTTCCGCCCATCGGCGGCTATCCTGCTCGCTCAGGTCTTCGCGGGGCATCTGGGCCATGTACAACTTGATGGCGCTGCACAGGGCTTCGACGTCATCGCTTACGCGCCTTAATTCCTGGGTAACGGCTGTCTGCTGGCCGTGCAACACATCGAGCATGGCTTCGAGCATGTTTTCGATCTGATCGCCCATGCGCAGGGTTTCCCGGGCCGCGTTGGCCAGGGCCAGGCTCGGTGTGGCGAGGGCGGCCGGGTCCAGATGGCGTGGTTTGACCGTGCCGTTGGTGTCCGGGCGCTCTGGTAGCAGCCAGGCGCAGAGCCTCGCCATGGGGGCGACGCTGGGCAGCAGCACCAGGCAACGCACCGAGTTGTAGAGCAGGTGGAAGCCGATAACCGTTTCCTGGGGGCTGAAGTCCAGGCTATCGAGCCAGCCTACCAGCGGATCGAGCACCGGGATGATCAGCAACAAGCCAATCAGCTTGTACAGCAGGCTACCCAATGCCACCTGACGTCCCGCGGCGTTCTGCATGCTGGTGCTGAGGAACGCCAGTACGCCGCTGCCAATGTTGGCGCCGATCACAAGACCAATGGCCACCGGCAGGCTGATCACCGAGGCGCCTGCCAGGGTCGCGGTCAACAACACGGCGGCGAGGCTGGAGTAGGAAATCATCGCAAACAGGGCACCGACCAGCGCGTCGAGGAGGATGTCGCCGGTCAACGAGGCGAAGATCACTTTCACGCCTTGGGCGTGAGTGATGGGCGTGGCGGCTTCGACGATCAATTGCAGCGCCAGGATGATCAGGCCCAGGCCGATGCTGACGCGGCCCATCTGCCCGACACGGGTCTGTTTGCGCGACAGGAAAAAGATCACCCCAAGGAAGATCAGCAGCGGTGACAGCCACGACAGGTCCAGGGTCAGCACCCGTGCCATCAGCGCCGTACCGACATCGGCGCCGAGCATGGTTGCCAGGGCGGGTGTCAACGCCATCAGTCCCTGGCCGACGAAGGAGGTGACGAGCATGGCCGTGGCGTTGCTGCTCTGGACCATGGCCGTGACCATGATTCCCGCAATGAAAGCCAGCCAGCGCCTGGACATGTTCTGTCCGATGACGTGCCGCAGGTTCGTGCCGTAGACCCGCAGGATGCCGGTACGGACGATGTGCGTGCCCCAGATCAGCAGGGCCACGGCGGAGAGCAAATTGAGCAGGGTCAGCATGAGAAGCCCCCTGTTAGCGTCCCAAAGGGACAAATTGACGGTGCCACTTCGTTTTACTTGTACTTAAAGATTTAGTTGGCGAAAGGTCCGGACGCCAGCATTGCACAGCTAAAGAATCGATTGAAACAAATCTGTCATAAAAACCGTCGCAACTTCCCCTTGTGGGAACGGGCTTGCTCGCGAAGGCGGTGGATCAGTTGGCGAAAATGGGCCAGACATACCGCCTTCGCGAGCAAGCCCGCTCCCACACAAGGTTCAGCCTGGCCCTTTCGGCGGGCATGAAAAAAGGGGCTCCAAGAGCCCCTTTTTTCATTGCCCCATACAGTTACTGACCCGGAACATCCTTGCGCAGTTTCACCGGATCCTGTTGCTTGCGCTTGCGTGCAATCGTGGTACGCATCTTGATGTTGATGGCTTCCACCGCCAGGGAGAACGCCATGGCGAAGTAGACGTAGCCTTTTGGCACATGCACATCGAACGATTCGGCGATCAGCACGGTACCGACCACCAGCAGGAACGACAGCGCCAGCATCTTCAGCGACGGGTGCTTGTCGATGAACGTGCTGATAGTGCCCGAGGCCAGCATCATCACCAGCACGGCCACGATGATCGCCGCCACCATCACCGGTACATGGGAGACCATGCCCACGGCGGTGATGACCGAATCCAGGGAGAAGACGATGTCGATGATCGCGATCTGGATGATGGTGTAGAGGAAGTTGCCGCCCTTGCCCGAAGGCTCGTCGCTGCTTTCATCTTCGCCTTCCAGCGCGTGGTACATCTCCTGGGAGCTTTTCCACAGCAGGAACAGGCCACCGAAGAACAGAATCAGGTCGCGACCGGAGATACCCTGGCCGAACACCTCGAACAAATCGGTTGTCAGGCGCATGACCCAGGTGATGGACAACAGCAGCAGGATCCGGGTGATCATGGCCAGCGCCAGACCGAAGATCCGGGTGCGCGCCTGCATGTGCTTGGGCATGCGGCTGACCAGGATCGAGATCATGATGATGTTATCGATGCCCAGGACGATCTCCAGGGCAGTCAGGGTAAAGAAGGCAACCCAGATTTCCGGGTTGGTCAGCCATTCCATGTGAGTTCCTTTGTACGAGTGTTAGGCCGCGCCGCCCGTTTGTACGAAAGCGACGCAGCGGGTATTGCTTTTATAGAGTGCTGAACAGCGGAAAGATCCCCATCAGCAAGGCGGCGAACATTATGCACAGGCAAACCAATACTGCCCACTTCAAGGTGAAGCGCTGGTGATCGCCGAACTCGATCCCGGCCAGGGCCACCAGCAGGTAGGTGGATGGAACCAGCGGGCTCAACAGGTGCACGGGTTGGCCGACGATCGAGGCACGGGCCATTTCAACCGGCGAGATGCCATAGTGACTGGCGGCTTCGGCGAGAACCGGTAACACCCCGTAATAAAATGCATCGTTCGACATGAAGAAAGTGAACGGCATGCTCGCCAGGGCAGTGATGACCGCCAGGTACGGGCCGAGGAAGTCCGGGATCACCGCCAGCAGGCTCTTGGACATGGCATCGACCATGCCGGTACCGGACAGAATGCCGGTGAAGATACCCGCCGCAAAGATCAGCCCGACCACCGCCAGTACACTACCGGCATGCGCCGCAACGCGATCTTTCTGCTGCTGCAGGCAAGGGTAGTTGACGATCATCGCGATACTGAAGGCCACCATGAACAGCACCGGCAGCGGCAGCAGGCCGGCGATCAGGGTGCACATCAGGCCCAGGGTCAGCGCGCCGTTGAACCAGATCAGTTTCGGACGACGGGCGTCGGGGAACTGGGAAACACTGATTTCGCTGTGGTCGATTTCATCGCCCACCAAATGCAATTCGCCCAGGCGTGCACGCTCGCGCTTACCGTACATGTACGCAATCACCAGGATGGCCACGACGCCGAACGCCATCGCAGGAATCATCGGCACGAAGATGTCGGAGGGATCCACATGCAGTGCGCTGGCCGCACGAGCGGTCGGGCCGCCCCAAGGGGTCATGTTCATCACGCCGCCGGCGAGGATGATCAGGCCGGCCATGATCCGTGGGCTCATGCCGATGCGGCTGTAGAGCGGCAGCATGGCGGCCACACAGATCATATAAGTGGTCGCGCCGTCACCATCGAGGGAAACGACGAGCGCCAGAACGGCGGTGCCGACCGAAACTTTCAGCGGGTCGCCCTTAACCAGCTTGAGGATCTTGCGCACGGCCGGGTCGAACAGGCCGGAGTCGATCATCAGGGCGAAATAGAGAATGGCGAACATCAGCATCACGCCAGTGGGCGCGAGCTTGGTGATGCCTTCGAGCATCATCGGGCCGATCTTCGGCGCAAAACCACCGAACAGGGCGAACAGGATCGGAATAATGATCAGGGCGATCAGCGCGGACAGGCGCTTGGTCATGATCAGGAACATGAACGTGATGACCATGGCGAAGCCAAGGAAAGTCAGCATGGGAAATACTCCAGGCGTGGCGCGGCGGGTAAAGGCGAACCGGTCAGGTCAGCGCAGAACGTAAGACACGGGGCGGACGGATGGAGGGGGGGCAGCGGGACGTAGAGCAGCGGACATCAGAATCACCATTGTTGTTGTTAAAAAGGCCGAACGGGTGGTCGTGGAAATCCGTTTCTGGCCACCGGTCTTTGCCGGTAGTGGAGGTGATGCTAATCGGGCAAGCTTTCAGCCAGCTTTCGCGAATGGAAAGGTCTGACAGAGGGCAAGTTTCTATCCTTCACTCGAATACCCGACTCTGAAGGCGTCTTGTCGGTCATTTCCGATCTTGGCGTGGGAGCGCGTTGCTCGCTGTATCCACAGGAATCGTAATGGTAGGCTTGCCGCCAACTGCAAGGTTTAAACGGAGCTCCAGCCAATGCTCAACAGTGTTGAATTAGATAATTTCGGTCCGCTGCGGCACATTCGTTGGGGCAAGCTTTCAAACATCAATCTGATCATCGGCGCCAACAGCAGCGGCAAGACATTTTTGTTAAAGGCCTTGTATTGCAGCATGCGGACGCTTGAAGAGTATCAGCGTGGGAACGACCAGCGTTCGGCTGCCGAAATATTGGCTGATAAGCTCTACTGGACTTTCCAGGCAGACAAGATTGGCGACCTGGTAACAAAAAATTCCGATGGTCCGCTGACGTCCAGGGTCAGGGTCGACACCAAGGAGTTTCGTTACAGCTTCGGCAGGGATACCACCAAAAATATAGCGTCCTTGGAAAATCACGTTTCCCCGCGGGAAAGCAACTCCATTTTCCTTCCGCCCAAGGAAGTACTTTCTCTTCAAAGCATCATTTTGAAAAGTCGTGACGTAGATAAAGAATTCGGCTTTGACGATACCTACTACGATCTAGCCCGGGCACTGCGTATCACGCCAACCAAGGGTAAGAATCACGCACACTTCGCCAAGGCCAGAGAAAGTCTGGAGGACATGTTCGACGGCAAGGTTGAGTTCGACAGCAAGACCAGCCGCTGGCAGTTCAAGAAGGGCAACCAGAAATTCCCGATAGGCGCGACCGCCGAAGGCGTGAAGAAAATCGCAATTCTGGATACGTTGCTGGGTAATCGTTACCTCTCCAAGGATTCGGTTGTCTTTATCGACGAACCGGAATCTGCTTTGCATCCCGTTGCTATCTCTCGGCTGATCGAGATCATCGTATCGCTTGCCGCCAGCGGTATTCAGTTCTTCATTGCCAGTCACTCGTACTTCGTTGTGAAAGCGTTGTACGTGGCGGCGCAAAAACAGCAGATGCCGCTGCCAGTGCTGTCTTTCATCAAGGACCACTGGGTGGCGAATGATCTTTTATCGGGAATGCCTGATAACCCGATCATTGATGAGTCTATCCGGCTTTATGAAGAGGAAGTGGAGTTGGCTCTGGGATGAGTATTTCCTTCGTTGAATCAGGCATGAACTTTGGCCCCTATGCTGAAGACGAGATTTTTCCGATAGAGAAGAGTCCCTTCTATAAGGACTTGGGCCAAGGCCTGATGATTGCGGAGTTCGTACTCATTCGTCCCGGCGTGAACGGGGCGGAAGAAGTTTGGGTCATTGAAGCCAAATCAAGCGCCCCCAAGAGCTTCGCAACTTACGTTGACGAAATACGGCAAAAACTGACTAACTCCGTCCAATTGACCTTGGCCTCTTGCTTGAAGCGCCATCGGCAAGCGGCCGAGTTGTTACCCGCTCGCTTCCTGCGTCTGGACCTGGGCACCTGCACATTCAAGTGCATACTCGTCATCAATGACTTTCGCAGCGATTGGTTGCCGCCTCTTCAAAGCGCGTTGGCCAAGGAAATGAATTCACTGGTTAAAACCATGGGCTTCAGGCCGGGCTCCGTCAGCGTCATCAACGATGACAAAGCGCGTGAGCTGAAGCTGATTCATTGACCTATCGGCAATACTCAAAACACCGAAAGATCCAACGGTCGCACCGCGCCCATCCAGATTGCATGGTCGGTGTGGTCCTTCAGGTCATCGCCGGTATTGGGGTGCAGGAAAATCACTAGGCCGTTGCGGTTGAGCGCCAGCCACGGCAGGACCACGCCGATGTATTGCGGGTCGAACGCCAGTTGGCAGCTCCAGTCCGGGTGAGGCCCGACCGGGCGTTGGTGGACCCGGCCCATGGTCAGCGGGAATAGCCGCGCCGCTTCTTCACACAGCGTCCGCGCCTGGTCGAGGGTGCTGGCGTCGAAATACACATGGGCGTGGTAGCCCCTGATCCGTTGCATCTGTCACTCCTTGCAATACGGGCCGAACCCTCTTCGTTTTTCACGGGTCAGAGGCTTATACGCGGCATAAAAGGAATCGACAGTCATGAGAAACGCCGAAACCCCGGTCGTCAAAGTGGTGCTCTATGGTGCCATGAGCAGCCTCGGCAGTGCGTTGATGGCTGAGATGCTGCGGCGCCAGCATGAAATCATTGCCATCCTCGACGACCTCACGGCACTGGCACCGCGTCCGGGCTTGCGGACCAAGGCCGGTGATCTTTATGACCCCGAGCGGGTCAAGCAAAGCGTAGCCGGCGCCAACGCGGTGGTATGCCTGCTCAATGCTCCCGGATTGCCGATGAGCAGCGAGCAAGTGGAGCGGATGCTCATTCCGGGCCCGGTGGAGCAGGTATTGGCCGTGGACGCACTGATCGCCGGGATGCAGGCGGCCAACATCCCCCGGCTGTTTCTGGTGGGCGATTTCGCGGTGCTCGACGAGGAGCAGGTTGAAGATGATTTGCAGCGTCACGCCGCTGAAGAAATCCTCGACGCCCTGCAGAACAGCCCGTTGCAGTGGACCCTCATCGATTCGCCTTACGCCGCACCGGGGCTGGGCATCGAGCACTTCACCCAAGTCAGCAGCAGCCTGGAACCCGGCATGGCCGAGTCACTGGAGCGGCTGAACAGGGTGGCCGTGGGCATCGCCGACGAGCTGCGCTTGAACCTGCATGTGGGCCAGCATGTGAACTTCATAGCCGCCACCTGACGGCCGGGCAAACCTGTGGCGAGGGGCTTCATCCCCGCTGAGGCGCGAAGCGACCCTGTCTTTTTTGGGACCGCTTCGCAGTCCAGCGGGGATAAATCCCCTCGCCACAAAGGTGAGTGCCATCGGGGCTAACCTCTTAAACCGCAATTGATGGCAACGGCAGTCCGGTCAGCGACTCGCCACTGTTGGCTTGTTCTTCCATCAACCAGTCCACGAACTGCCTGATCAGGGCGCCGCGCCGTTTACGCTGGGGCAAGACCACGTAATAACCCAGTCGCGACAACACCGTCTCGGCGATCGGACGACACAGCAGGCCTTGGGCCAATAAGTTATCCACAAGGTGGCGCCAGCCAATGGCGACGCCTTGGCCACCAATGGCTGCCTGGATCAACAAGGTGTAATTGTCGAAACGCAGTTGTCCTGGCGCCGGTGGGGAGGTGATGCCCAGCTCGCGGAACACGCCATTCCAGTCGAACCAACTGCTGCCGTTACCACCACGCAGATGCAACAGCGCAAACTCCGACAGGGCCTGGGCGGGCAGAGGCGGGGTGCGTTCCTTGAGCAGCAGCGGACTGCACACCGGGAAGACTTCTTCACTGAAGAGCCAATGACTTTCGCCTTGCTTGAAGCGACCGTCGCCGAAAAGCACTGCAACGTCGATGTCCGTGCGCAGCATATTGTGGTTGCGCTCGCCAGTGACCAGGCTGACATCCACCTGTGGGTTGGCCGCATGAAAGCGGTGCAATCGCGGCATCAGCCAGTAGGCAGCGAACGCGAAATCCGTGGCGACCTGCAGCACTTCATGTTGCTGTTGGGCCGTGACGGCGCTCAGCCCTGCGTCGATGCTCTGCAACCCGACCTGGACCTGCTCGAACAGGATCGTGCCGGCTTCGGTCAGTTCGATGCCCCGGTAAATGCGATCGAACAAGCGTGTACCGAGTTGTTCTTCCAGGCGCTTGATCTGCTGGCTGATAGCCGGTTGTGTCGTTCCCAACTCAATGGCGGCCGCCGTGAAGCTTCGCTGGCGTGCTGCGGCTTCAAACACCCGGAACAGATCCAGGGACAGGTCTCCCAATGCTTCATACATAAGCTGTGCTTATCCTAGTCATTATCCTGTATGGGCTTTACCGCAACAGACTCGGGGAACATCCTCGATTGCAGCACTTTCGCATAACTGCTCACTATGGAATGCCGCGATCACATGAAGCGCAAGAACATTCTTTTCATCATGGCCGATCAAATGGCCGCGCCAATGTTGCCGATCTATGGCCCGTCGCCCATCAAACTGCCCAATCTGTCGCGCCTGGCCGACCAGGGCGTGGTGTTCGATGCCGCATATTGCAACAGCCCGTTGTGCGCACCGTCGCGCTTTACCCTGGTGAGCGGCCAGTTGCCCAGCAAGATCGGCGCCTATGACAACGCGGCGGATTTCCCCGCCGACGTTCCGACCTATGCCCACTACCTGCGTCGTCTTGGCTACCGCACGGCGCTGTCCGGCAAGATGCACTTTTGCGGACCCGATCAGTTACACGGCTACGAAGAACGCCTGACCAGTGATATCTACCCCGCCGATTACGGTTGGGCCGTGAACTGGGACGAGCCGGACGTGCGGCCGAGCTGGTATCACAACATGTCCTCGGTGCTTCAGGCCGGGCCCTGCGTGCGCACCAACCAACTGGATTTCGATGAAGAGGTGGTGTTCAAGGCTCAGCAATACCTGTTCGACCACATTCGCGAGGACGGCGACCAGCCGTTCTGCCTGACCGTGTCGATGACCCATCCGCACGACCCCTACACGATTCCCAAGGCATTCTGGGACCTGTACGACGACAACGACATTCCGTTGCCGCACACCCCGGCGCAAACCGAACTCGACCCCCATTCTCAGCGCCTGTTGAAAGTCTACGATCTATGGGGCAAGCCGCTGCCTGTGGATAAGATTCGCGATGCCCGTCGGGCTTACTTCGGTGCGTGCAGCTACATCGACAGCAACGTTGGCAAGCTGCTGCAGACGCTTGAGGACACGGGGTTGATGGACGACACCATCATCGTGTTCTCCGGTGATCACGGAGACATGCTCGGCGAAAAGGGGCTCTGGTACAAAATGCACTGGTTCGAAATGGCTGCTCGGGTTCCGCTGTTGATCAGCGCACCGGGCCAGTTTGCCAGTGGGCGGGTCAGCGCCTCGGTGTCCACCGCCGATCTGCTGCCAACCCTGGTGGAACTGGCCGGGGGCACGCTGGAGCCGGGGTTGCCGCTGGATGGCCGTTCGCTGGTGCCGCATCTGCAAGGGCAGGGCGGGCACGACGAGGTCTTTGGCGAATACATGGCCGAAGGCACCATCAGCCCATTGATGATGATCCGCCGCGGGCCATGGAAATTCATCTACAGCGAAGACGACCCATGCCTGTTGTTCGACGTGCGCAACGATCCCAAGGAGCAGGAGAACCTGAGCCAATCGCCCGAACATCAGCAGCTGTTTGCCGATTTTCTCGCCGAGGCGCGGGCCAGGTGGGATATCCCGACCATTCACAAGCAGGTGCTCGCCAGCCAGCGACGCCGTCGTTTCGTGGCCCAGGCGTTGACCCTGGGCAAACTCAAGAGCTGGGATCACCAGCCGCTGGTGGACGCCAGCCAGCAATACATGCGCAATCACATCGACCTGGACGATCTGGAGCGCAAGGCACGTTATCCACAACCCTGCCAAAACCAATAACGTAAGGGGAAGCACATGCAAAAGTTATCCACAGTACTGGCCGCTGGGCTGTTGGCATTGAGCAGTGCTTCGGCGTGGGCCGAGCAGAGCTGCGAGACCGTGAAAATGGCCGATCCGGGCTGGAGCGATATCGCGGCGACCAATGCCATCACCGGTTTCCTGTTGGAAGGCATGGGTTACAAGCCCAGGGTAGATACCCTCGCGGTGCCGATTACCTTTGGCGGCCTCAAGGACGGTCAGGTCGACGTGTTCCTGGGTAACTGGATGCCGGCGCAGCAGGGCTTCTACGACAAGTTCGTGGCCAATGGCGATGTCACGCAACTGGCCAAGAACCTGGACGGCACCGAGTTCACCCTGGCGGTCCCGGATTACGTCTGGGAAGCAGGTGTGCATAACTTCGCCGACCTGAACAAATTTGCCGACAAGTTCGAGAAGAAGATCTACGGCATCGGCTCAGGTGCGCC
The DNA here is from genome assembly GCF_022342325.2 of Pseudomonas sp. AF32. Taxonomy (NCBI): domain Bacteria; kingdom Pseudomonadati; phylum Pseudomonadota; class Gammaproteobacteria; order Pseudomonadales; family Pseudomonadaceae; genus Pseudomonas; species Pseudomonas sp. AF32. The sequence continues at coordinate 48,587 of NZ_RQJK02000027.1, forward strand.
AGCCAACCAGTCCTTGAAGGACATCATCAAGACCAATGACTTCGGCATGGGCGAGTGGAAGCTGGTCGAGTCCAGTGAGCAGGCGATGCTGGCGGAAGTGTCTCGGGCCGTGAAGAAACAGAAGTTCGTGACCTTCCTCGGCTGGACACCGCATCCGATGAACGTGCAACTGAAAATGCACTACCTCAAGGGCGGCGAGAAATATTTTGGTGAAACCGGCAGCGTCTATACGCTGACGCGAAAAGGTTATGCACAGGCCTGTCCGAACGTTGGCAAGCTGCTGACCAATCTGAGTTTCACCCAGGAGATGGAAAACAGCATCATGGCCGAAGTGGTGAACAAGAAAGTCAGCAACGCTGATGCGGCCAAGGCCTGGATCAAGGCCAACCCGGCGGTGCTGGATAAGTGGCTGGATGGCGTGAAGACCGTCGATGGCCAGGATGCGTTGGCGGCGGTGAAGGCCAAGCTGTAAGACCGGCTTGTGGCGAGGGGATTCATGTGGCGAGGGGATTTATCCCCGCTGGGCTGCGGAGCAGCCCTGAAGCGCCCCCCGGTTTGTCAGGAAAATCGCGCCCAACCGATTGGGGGGCTCTTTGGGGGTCGCTTCGCAACAGCGGGGATGAATCCCCTCGCCACAGATATGACCCCTCGCCACAGAGAGAGCGGCGCGTTGTCCTGTTACTCTTTCACCAAACCCCATCCCTGAGGCCCCATGGCAACCCCGTCCCGCCACTCACTCTTTCCTTTCCTGAGCTGGCTGCCCCGGCAGACCCGTGCCAGTGTCGGTCGCGACCTGATCGTCGGCCTGAGCGGTGCGATCCTGGCCTTGCCGCAATCCATCGCCTATGCCCTGATCGCTGGCCTGCCACCGGAGTACGGTTTGTACGCAGCCATCGTGCCGGTGTTGATCGCCTGCTTGTGGGGTTCGTCCTGGCACCTGATCTGCGGTCCTACAGCGGCCATCTCCATTGTCTTATACGCCACCGTCAGTCCCCTGGCCGTGCCCGCGACTCAGGACTACATCACCTTGATCCTGCTGTTGACGGTGCTGGCAGGTATTTTTCAGTGGTTGCTGGGGCTGTTGCGTTTCGGCGCGTTGGTGAATTTCGTCTCCCATTCGGTGGTGCTGGGTTTCACCCTGGGCGCGGCGGTGGTTATCGCGTTGGGACAGTTGCCGAATCTGATGGGCCTCGACCTGCCCAACGAAGCCACGGCATTGAAGAGCCTGGTGGCGCTGCTCAGTCACATTGGGGCTGTGGATAAACCTTCCTTGTTGTTGGGGCTGGGGACGCTGGGGCTGGGGGTAGTGCTCAAGCGGCTGTTGCCGCGCTGGCCGAGCCTGTTGATCACATTGGTCATCAGCAGTCTGGTGGCCTGGCTGTGGCCGGCGATGTTCGGGCATGTGACGCTGGTCAGCGCTTTTGTCGGGCGTTTGCCGCCCTTCACGGCGTTGCCGCTGGATCTGGAATTGATTCTGCGTCTGTTGCCTGGTGCCGTTGCGGTGGGCATGCTCGGGCTGGTGACCAGTTTGTCCATCGCCCGTTCGCTGTCGGTGCGTTCCGGGCAGTTGCTCGATGCGAACCAAGAGGTTCGGGCGCAAGGGCTCTCCAACATCGTTGGCGGTTTTTTCTCCGGCTCCTTGTCAGCCGGTTCCTTCACCCGTTCCGGCCTCAGTTATGAAGCCGGCGCCTGTTCACCCTTGGCGGGAGTATTCTCGGCGTTGTGGGTAGCCTTGTTCGCGGTCGCCGGCGCGAGGCTGATCGCGCATATCCCGATCCCGGCCATGGCCGGCAGTATCCTGCTGATTGCCTGGGGCCTGGTGGACCATCGCGGCATCCGGGCGCTGTATCGCGTGAGCCGGTCCGAATTCATGGTGATGAGCCTGACGTGTCTGGCGACATTACTGCTGGAACTGCAAACCGCCATTTACGCGGGCGTACTGGCGTCGCTGTTTTTCTACCTCAAGCGCACCTCACAGCCACGGGTGCAACATTCCCACGAAGCAGACGCCGACATCCTACGGGTCGGAGGTTCGATCTTTTTCGGTGCCAGCCATTATTTGCAAGTGCGGCTGCAACGGCTGCAAGCGCAACGGGTGGTGATCGATGCCCCGCAGATCAACTTTATCGACTATTCCGGGGTGGAAATGCTCCATCAGGAAGCCCGGCGCCTGCGCAGTCAGGGCCGCAGCCTGACCCTGCGCAGGGCGCGGCCGCAGGTGGTAGAGGAGTTGAAGAAGCTCGAAGGGGCTCAGAACTGCCCGATTCACTTCGAAGATTGACGAACAAGACCAAGTCCATCTGTGACGAGGAGATAAATCCCCTCGCACAACAGTCGGTTCGAACTGGGTCAGAGAGCGAGCTGGCGACGCAGCTCGGCCAGCACCGGCGTGGTATCCGGGCGAACGCCGCGCCACAGGTAAAACGCTTCGCCCGCCTGTTCCGCCAGCATGCCCAGGCCATCCATCGCCACCGCGGCGCCGTGTTCGCTGGCCCAACGGCAGAACGACGTAGGTTCCTTGCCATACATCATGTCGTAGCAGAAGGTCTTGCCGGGCTCGATCAGGCTAGGGGCAATCGGCGGCACGTCGCCCGACAGGCTCGCGGACGTCGCGTTGATGATCAGGTCCACTGGCTCCTGCAGCCAGTCGAAACCGCTGGCCGAGACGGGACCCAGGTCGGCGAACAGCTGCGCCAGCAATTCGGCTTTTTCCACCGTGCGGTTGGCGATGATCACCGAGGCCGGTGCTTCGGCCAACAGGGGTTCCAGGGCGCCGCGCACCGCGCCACCGGCCCCCAGCACCAGGATGCGCTTGCCCTTGAGGCTGAAACCGGCATTGACCGTCAGGTCCCTTACCAGCCCGGCGCCGTCCGTGTTATCGCCCAACAAGCGTCCGTCGTCGAGCTTGCTCAAGGTGTTGACCGCGCCGGCTCGCTGCGCCCGTTCGGTCAGGCTGTCGGCCAGCCGGAAGGCGTCTTCCTTGAACGGCACGGTGACATTCGCCCCACGACCTTCGCGGAAAAATGCCTGAGCGCACCCGGCAAAATCCTCCAGGGGTGCCAGCAGCGTACTGTAGTCCAGCACCTGCCCGGTCTGTTCAGCGAAGAGGCGGTGGATCAGCGGCGACTTGCTGTGGCCGATCGGGTTACCCATGACAACATAACGATCCATGGACATCCCTCAGGCCGTCGCCAGCCAATCACGATCCTGCAGGAAATACTCGGTCAGCCGCGCTTCTTCGCTGCCGGGTTCGGCTTTCCAGTCGTAACCCCAACGCACCTGCGGCGGCAGGGACATCAGGATCGACTCGGTCCGTCCGCCCGATTGCAGCCCGAACAGGGTGCCGCGGTCGTAGACCAGGTTGAATTCCACGTAGCGCCCACGGCGGAACTCCTGGAATTCCCGTTGCTTGGCCGTGAACGGGTCATGTTTGCGCCGGCGCACGATGGGCAGGTAAGCATCGATGTAGGCGTCGCCGATGGCACGGATGAACGCGAAGCACGTGTCGAAATCCCACTCGTTCAGGTCATCGAAAAACAGGCCGCCGATGCCCCGGGGTTCGTTGCGATGCTTGAGATGGAAATAGCTGTCGCACCAGGCCTTGTAGCGTGGGTACACCTCGGGGCCGAAGGGGGCGCAGGCCCGCTCGGCCACGCGGTGCCAGTGCACGCAGTCTTCCTCCACGCCGTAATACGGCGTCAGATCGAAGCCGCCGCCGAACCACCAGACCGGTTCTTCGCCTTCCTTCTCGGCAATGAAAAAGCGCACGTTGGCATGGGAGGTCGGCACGTGGGGGTTATGCGGGTGGATGACCAGCGACACACCGAGGGCTTCAAAACCACGTCCGGCCAGTTCCGGACGATGAGCGCTGGCCGACGGTGGGAGACCACTGCCGAAGACGTGGGAAAAGTTGACCCCGCCCTTTTCAATAACCGTACCGTTTGCGATCACCCGAGTGCGACCGCCACCTCCGGCAGACCGGGTCCAGGCGTCTTCGACGAAACGTGTGCCTCCGTCCTCGGCCTCCAGGGCAGCGCAGATGCGGTCTTGCAGGTCGAGCAGATAGGCTTTCACGGCCTCGGTGCGAGTGGTCATGACATCCCCTTATCAGGTCTGAGCTACGCGGCGTATAACGAGCCGGTGGCAAATGGGCGCACAGGATAACACCGCCGCTGGCCACGCCACAGTTGACGACGGTCAAGCATAGGAGTCCGATAGCAGGCTTGGTAAAAGTCCTCAGACATGGAGAAAGTGATGATGGCCAAACGCATCCAGTTCAGTTCCCACGGCGGTCCCGAGGTGCTCGAGTACGTGGATTACCAGCCCGCCGAGCCGGGCCCGCAGCAAGTGCGCGTGAGCAACCGGGCGATCGGCCTGAACTTCATCGACACCTACTACCGCAGCGGTCTCTATCCGCCACCGGCCTTGCCGTCGGGATTGGGCGCCGAAGGGGCGGGCGTGGTCGAGGCGGTCGGCAGCGAGGTCAAGCGCTTCAAGGTTGGTGACCGGGTGGCGTATGGCAGCGGTCCGCTGGGGGCCTACAGCGATGTGCATGTGCTGCCGGAGGCTAATCTGGTGCACCTGCCGGATTCCATCAGTTTCGAACAGGCCGCCGGGGTGATGCTCAAAGGGCTGACCGTGCAGTACTTGCTGCGCCAGACCTATGAACTCAAGGGCGGCGAAACCATCCTGTTCCATGCCGCGGCCGGTGGTGTGGGTTCCCTGGCTTGCCAGTGGGCCAAGGCCTTGGGCGTGAAGCTGATCGGCACCGTCAGTTCGCCGGAAAAAGCCGCCGTTGCCAAGGCCCATGGCGCCTGGGAGACCATCGACTACAGCAAGGAAAACGTCGCACAGCGTGTGCTGGAGTTGACTGACGGCAAGAAAGTCCCGGTGGTGTACGACGGGGTTGGCAAGGACACCTGGTTGACCTCCCTGGACTGCGTCGCGCCCCGCGGTCTGCTGGTGAGCTTCGGCAACGCCTCCGGCGCGGTGGAAGGCGTGAACCTGGGCATTCTCTCGGCCAAAGGCTCGCTGTACGTCACCCGCCCGACCCTGGCAACCTACGCCAACAACGCCGAAAACCTGCAACGCATGGCGGATGAACTGTTCGGAATGATCAGCAGCGGCAAACTCACGGTGGATATCAACCAGCGGTATCCGCTGGCGGATGCGGCCAAGGCCCAGGCTGAACTGTCGGCGCGGCGGACGACGGGGTCGACCATTCTTCTGCCGTAAAAACTGTGGGAGCGAGCCTGCTCGCGATGGCGGTATGTCAGTTAACATCAGCGCTGGCTGACACGACGCAATCGCGAGCAGGCTCGCTCCCACAGGAGGACCTTTGTGGAGGTGAGAGGTTGTAACGGGGCTCAGTCCGGACGGACGACCTTGCCGGTCGCCAGGTCGCGGATGACGCTGGGGTTCTTGCGCCCGCCCAGGTTGCCGCCGAGTACCAGATCGATCTGTCCACGGAAGTATTGTTCGACGCGAATCCGCGTACGCGCCGCCGGGCGGCCCTGGGGGTTGGCCGAGGTAGAGACCAGCGGCCCGACCAGCGAGCACAGGTCGCGCACGGTCGGGTGGTCGCTGACCCGTAGCGCCACGGTGTCGTGCACGCCCGTGATCCATTCCGGCAGCAGGTTCTGATGCGGCACCAGCCAGGTATTGGGCCCCGGCCAGGTGCTCGCCATGCGGTCCATCCAGGCCTCGGGGAAATCTTCGAACAGGAAATCGAACTGGTGGATGTTATCGGCCACCAGGATCAACCCCTTGTCAGGCAGCCGCGACTTGATCGCCAGCAAGCGCTCGACCGCTTCCTCGTTCCACGGATCGCAGCCCAGACCCCAGACCGCCTCGGTTGGATAGGCAATCACCGCCCCGGCGCGAATTTCTCGCGCGGCTTGTTGCACACGCCAACTGTTGACCATGAAAGTTTCTCCGCAACACACAATAAGGCTGTGCGCAGTTTACCGATCTTCCCCATAAAACCTAGCGTGCAAACCAACGTCCGTTGTCGCAGATGGCCCGTCCCTCCATTTCCAGTTCGGTCAGTGCCGCCAGGACCTTGGGCAAGCCCCAGCCACTGGCGTCGGCCAATGCTTCGCTGCTCTGCGGTGCGGCATGAAGCAGGCGTAACAGTGGGTGAGTCACCGGCGCGGGTTCCGAGGTAGCCGGTATCCGCTGCCAACCGCGCAACGCTTCGAGGATATGCTCGACGGTTTCCACCAAAGCCGCTCCGTCGCGGATCAATTGGTGGCAGCCCCTCGCGCCGGGGTGATGGATCGACCCTGGGATGGCATACACCTCGCGGCCCTGTTCCGCCGCCAGTCGTGCGGTGATCAGCGAGCCGCTGGCCACACTCGCCTCGACCACCAGTACGCCAAGGGACAAACCGCTGATGATTCGGTTGCGTCGCGGAAAGTTGCTGGCGTGGGGCGGCGTATCCAACGGAAACTCCGACAACACCGCGCTGCCTTGGTCGATCATGGTATTGGCCAAGCGACGATTGCGCTGTGGATAAAAATTTTGCAGACCGGTACCCAACACCCCGACAGTCTGTCCGCCGACATCCAGCGCCGCTTGATGAGCCGCCGCATCGATGCCCAATGCCAAGCCACTGGTGATGACAAAACCGGCACTGGCCAGGCTGCGGGAAAATGCCGCCGCCGTGTCCATGCCCGGTCGCGAGGCGCGGCGACTGCCGACCATCGCCAACTGAGGTTTTTCCAGGATCCTCGGGTCGCCTGCAACGAACAGCAGCGGTGGCGCATCGCTGATCTGCGCCAGCAGCGCGGGGTATTCAGGCTGGTCCCACATCAGTAAATGCTGGCCCTCGCGCTCCAGCCAGGCCAATGCCTGGGCGGCGCCGTCGCGCACATCCGGATCGCGCCGTGCCTCGGCACAGGTCGCCGGCAACCCCAGCGCACGCCATGCGCTGGCCGGCGCGCTGATGGCTTTCGAGGCCGAACCAAAGGCCTCCATCAAAGTCATGAAACGTTTGGGACCCAGCTCCGGCAAGCGGTGCAGCCGTAGCCGAGCCTCCAGTTCCGCTGGGGAAACCGAAGCAGATTCAGGTAATGACATGCGATCGTCCTTGATCGTTATAGGCCCCGCTCACGCGGGAACAAGCTGTGGATAACTCTGTTGGTAAGTTGTGAAACCCGTTATGGATTGCGCACCTTGTCGAGGATCGCCAGAGAGCGCGAGGCGTACAGCACCAAGCCATAGCTGAGCTTGTCGTAGGTGCGGAAAACCATCAGCAGGCCGGCCCGTTCGTCCGGAATCTTCACCGGTTGACCGGTAATGCGGTCGCGCACGGTTTCGCCGGTTTTCATCACCGCCAGGACGTTGCCTTCGGCCAGCCCGTCGCGCCGCCCCTTGTTCAGGGTCACCACGTCCAGCGCGCCGATCTGGGTCACGCCACGGGGCACATCGAGGATCAGCCCTTCGATGTCCGTTTTGGGTGCGCTGGGCATGAAGGTCGAGTTGATCGAGCGCTCCTCGCCGCTGAACAGGCGATCGCCGAGACGGACTTCCTGGGTGGTGCGTTGCAACGCGAGGGTGGTGATATCGCCTTCGGTGGCGACGACCTCGCCACCCCCGATGTCGTCGGCGTTTATCCCCAGAAACTCCTTGGTTTTGGGGTCGGTATAGACCTTGCCCTGGCGGAAGATGCCATACGCCGTCTGGTTCGAGTCGAACGTGCCACGGGCAAAGATCCGGTCCCCCATGCCGCTGAGCACCCGTTCCGCATCGCCAGCGACCACATAGGGGGCTTTGTCGAAATCTTCAGGTGTGTCGACGATGCGGTTGCTCAGCAGGAAGCTGTTGATGGCCTGCAGCGGAATGCTCGGGATCGCATCGGCCACCGGCGAGCTGCGCACGCGCGGCGATAGCTTGATGGTGCCTCGCGACGCGCCGCGATTGAGGGTCAGCCGTGGCTGGCCGTTGATGTAGACCAGGGTCAGGGTGTCGCCGGGATAGATCAGGTTCGGGTTTTCGATCTGCGGGTTGGCCTGCCAGAGTTCGGGCCATTTCCAGGGTTCACGCAGGTATTTGCCGGAAATGTCCCACAGCGTGTCCCCCGACACCACAGTGTATTGCTGCGGAAAACCTTCCCGAAGTTGCACTTGCCCGTGCGCGATGCCGGCCGAGGCCAGGAGCAGCAGGGCGAGTAGTGATTTCCTCATGCGGTGAATCCCTTTATCATGTGCGTTCGCGTAAAACGCCAGAGCCCCCATGGCTCGCGCCGATTCAGAAGCAGCGTTTTACAACGGTAGCCTGCATCCCAAGACACGCCAGGCCAGCCACCCGACTTTACCTCACACGTGCATTGATCAAGCTTATGGCCATTTTGAACATCCTCGAATTTCCGGACCCGCGCCTGCGCACTATCGCCAAACCGGTGGCCGTAGTGGACGACGAAGTGCGCCAGTTGGTCGATGATATGTTTGAAACAATGTATGAAGCGCCGGGCATCGGCCTTGCCGCGACCCAGGTCAACGTGCACAAGCGTATTGTCGTGATGGACCTCTCCGAAGACCGCAGCGAGCCGCGGGTGTTCATCAATCCCGAGTTCGAAACCCTCACCGACGAGATGGAGCAGTATCAGGAAGGCTGCCTTTCGGTACCGGGCTTCTACGAAAACGTCGACCGCCCCCAGAAGGTCAGGATCAAGGCCCTGGACCGCGACGGCCAACCCTACGAGCTGATCGCCGAGGGCCTGCTGGCGGTGTGCATCCAGCACGAGTGTGACCACCTCAACGGCAAGTTGTTCGTGGATTACCTGTCGACCCTCAAGCGTGACCGGATCAAGAAAAAACTGGAAAAGATCCACCGCCAGAATGCTTGATGCCCCTCTTCAAAGGCTTGCTGCGGCAAGCCTTTTTCTTTATGCGACTGCCTTGTAATTGAGAGCTTCCCATGACTGAGCCACTGCGCATCGTCTTTGCCGGCACTCCCGAATTTGCCGCCGAACACCTCAAGGCCCTGCTGGCCAGCCCCCACGAGATCGTCGCGGTCTACACCCAGCCGGACCGCCCGGCCGGTCGTGGACAAAAGCTGATGCCCAGCCCGGTCAAACAGTTGGCCGTGGAAAATGGCATCCAGGTGTTGCAGCCGCCGACCCTGCGAGACGCGCAGGCACAAGCTGAACTGGCCGCGCTGAAGCCGGATTTGATGGTGGTGGTCGCCTATGGCCTGATCCTGCCCCAGGTGGTGCTGGACATCCCGCGCTTGGGTTGCATCAACAGCCACGCCTCGCTGTTGCCGCGCTGGCGCGGCGCGGCGCCGATCCAGCGCGCCGTGGAAGCGGGCGACGCCGAAAGTGGCGTGACCGTGATGCGCATGGAAGCTGGCCTGGACACCGGGCCGATGCTGCTCAAGGTCAGCACCCCCATCACCGCCGAAGACACCGGCGGCAGCCTGCACGACCGCCTCGCGCTGATCGGCCCGCCAGCAGTGGTCCAGGCCATCGCTGGCCTGGCCGCCGGTACGCTGCAAGGCGAAGTGCAGGACGACAGCCTCGCCACTTACGCTCACAAGCTGAACAAGGATGAGGCGCGCATCGACTGGAGCCGCCCGGCCGTCGAACTGGAACGCTTGGTGCGGGCCTTCAACCCCTGGCCGATCTGCCACAGCACCTTGAACGGCGAAGCTCTGAAAGTACTGGCGGCCCGTCTGGCCGAAGGGAAGGGCGCACCGGGACACATCATCGGCGCCAGCAAGGACGGCCTCGTCGTCGCCTGTGGCGAGCAGGCGCTGTGTCTGACGCGTCTGCAATTGCCCGGCGGCAAGGCGCTGAACTTCAGCGATTTGTTCAACAGCCGCCGTGAGAAATTTGCCCTCGGCACGGTTCTCGGCCAAGCGGCGGACGCCTCATGAACCCGCGTCTGGCCGCCGCCAAGGCCTTGGCCGCCGTCCTCAGCGGCAAAGCCTCGCTCAACAGTTCTCTGCCGACCCAGCTGGACAAGGTGGAAGACCGTGATCGCGGTTTCACTCAGGACCTGGCGTTCGGCACCGCCCGTTGGCAGCCACGCTTGTCGGCGTTGGCGGCCAAGTTGCTGCAAAAACCTTTTAAAGCCGCGGACGCCGACGTCGAAGCGTTGTTGCTGGTGGGGCTTTATCAACTGCTCTACACCCGCGTCCCCGCCCACGCCGCCATCGGCGAGACCGTGGGTTGCGCCGACAAATTGAAAAAGCCCTGGGCCAAGGCCCTGCTCAATGCCGTGTTGCGTCGCGCCCAGCGGGAGAGCGAAAGCCTGCTGGTCGAACTGGAGCGCGACCCGGTGGTGCGCACTGCCCATCCGCGCTGGCTGCAGAAATCCCTGAAAGCCTTCTGGCCCGAGCAGTGGGAAGCCATCTGCGCGGCCAACAACGCCCACCCGCCGATGATCCTGCGGGTTAACCGTCGCCACCACAGCCGTGATGCCTACCTGGCGTTGCTGGGCGAGACGGGCGTCCCGGCGATCCCGTGCCAGTACAGCCGCGATGGTATCGTCCTGGAAACCCCTGGTGACGTGCGCACCCTGCCGGGCTTTGCCGACGGTTGGATCAGCGTTCAGGACGAAGCCGCGCAACTGGCCGCCGACCTGCTGGAACTGGCGCCGGGCCAACGGGTGCTCGACGCCTGCTGCGCGCCGGGTGGCAAGACCTGTCACATCCTCGAAGCCGAGCCGAAGCTGGCCGGCGTGGTGGCTGTGGACCTTGAAGCCAAGCGTCTGGTGCGGGTCAAGGAAAACCTTGAACGCCTGGGCCTCGACGCCGAGCTGATTGCCGCCGACGGTCGCGACACCGCGGGCTGGTGGGACGGCAAACCGTTCCAGCGAATCCTGCTGGACGCGCCATGTTCGGCCACCGGTGTGATCCGGCGCCACCCGGACATCAAGCTCACCCGTCAACCGGACGATATCGCCGCATTGGCGGTATTGCAGGGCGAACTGCTCGATGCCCTGTGGCAGACCCTCGAAGTGGGCGGCATCCTGCTTTACGCCACCTGTTCGACCTTGCCAACCGAGAACACTGAAGTGATCGACGCTTTCCTGGCTCGCACGCCGGGCGCGCGGGAGCTGGACATTGCCAGTCAGGCCGGCCTGAAGCAGCCCCACGGCCGCCAGTTGCTGGCCCAGGAAGGCGGCCACGACGGCTTCTACTACGCCAAGCTGATCAAGATCGCCGCCGCACGCGGTTAAGACCGATTCGAAAGGAGTGAGCGGATGAAAATCATCATCCTCGGCGCAGGGCAGGTTGGCGGATCGCTGGCGGAACATCTGGCCAGCGAGGCCAACGACATCACCGTGGTCGATACAAACGGCGAACGCCTGCGCGACCTCGGCGACCGCCTCGACATTCGTACCGTGCAAGGACGCGGTTCGTTGCCGACCGTGCTGCGCCAGGCCGGCGCGGACGATGCCGACATGCTCGTGGCCGTCACCAACAGCGACGAAACCAACATGGTCGCCTGCCAAGTGGCCCACACCTTGTTCCACACCCCGACCAAGATCGCCCGTGTACGTGAAGCGGCCTACCTGACCCGCGCCGACCTGTTTGACAACGAAGCGATCCCGGTGGACGTGCTGATCAGCCCCGAGCAGGTGGTGACCAACTACATCAAGCGCTTGATCGAGCACCCCGGCGCCTTGCAGGTGATCGACTTTGCCGAGAGCAAGGCGCAACTGGTGGCGGTCAGGGCCTACTACGGCGGGCCGCTCGTAGGCCAGCAACTGCGCCAGCTGCGCGAGCACATGCCGAACGTGGAGACACGGGTCGCGGCGATTTTCCGACGTGACCGGCCGATCCTGCCCCAGGGCGATACGGTGATCGAAGCGGACGACGAGGTCTTTTTCATCGCTGCCAAGGCGAACATTCGCGCCGTGATGAGCGAAATGCGCCGCCTCGACGAGAACTACAAGCGCATCGTCATCGCCGGCGGCGGGCAGATCGGCGAGCGTCTGGCCGAAGCCATCGAAAGCCGCTATCAGGTGAAAATCATCGAGATGAACCCGGCGCGCTGCCGCTACCTCTCCGACACCCTCGACAGCACCGTGGTGCTGCAAGGCAGTGCTTCGGATCGTGACCTGCTGCTGGAAGAGAACATCGCCGACGCCGACATCTTCCTGGCGCTGACCAACGACGACGAAGCCAACATCATGTCCTCGCTACTGGCCAAGCGCCTGGGCGCGAGGAAGGTGATGACGATCATCAACAACCCGGCCTATGTCGACCTGATCCAGGGCGGCGACATCGACATCGCCATCAGCCCGCAACTGGCAACCATCGGCACCTTGCTGGCCCACGTGCGCCGCGGCGACATCGTCAGCGTCCATTCCCTGCGTCGCGGCGCCGCCGAAGCCATCGAGGCGATTGCCCACGGCGATGCCAAATCCAGCAAAGTCATCGGCAAAGCCATCCGCGACATCGGCCTGCCGCCCGGCACCACCATCGGCGCGATCATCCGCGACGAAGAAGTCTTGATCGCCCACGACGACACTGTGATCCAGACCGGCGACCATGTGATCCTGTTCCTGGTGGACAAGAAGCATATTCGCGATGTCGAGAAGCTGTTTCATGTGGGGTTGAGCTTTTTCTGATCCGGGTTTTGCAGTGATGCCAAGGGCCTCATCGCGAGCCTGCTCGCGATAGCCATCTAACATTCAACAAATCGGTTACTGGAACAACCCAAAAAGGACACGCCCCCATGCTCGAATCCCTGGAAAAAATGCTAGCCAAGGGCATCGACAACCCTCTGCTGCGCTTCGGCCTGGGCAAAGGTTACCTCGACCTGGGCGACTACCCTCGCGCCGCCGAACACTTCCAGCGCTGCATTGAACTTGATCCCAAGTACTCCGCCGCCTGGAAGCTTCTGGGCAAAGCCCACCAGGGCCAAGGCAACCTCCCGGCCGCCCGTCAAGCCTGGGAGCAAGGTCTGCGAGCCGCCCAAGCCCACGGCGACAAACAGGCTGAAAAAGAAATGACCGTGTTCCTGAAAAAACTGGACCGCCATTCCTGACACAAAAACCGGCGATCAAGCCAAGTCAGCCGTTCTTAAACGGGCTGCTCAACCGCCGCCTTCCTCGACGCAATCGTCTCCAGAATCGCATCACGGCACACCGCCAGAATTTCATCGGCCAGCGGCGAATCGTCCGGACAGGCTCGCGACATGACAAGCGCGCCAAGCGCATGAGCCATGTTGGAAAGACACTGCGCACGGGCCGCCTCAGCGTCTGCTTGGCCGCCTTCGGTCCGGCCTTTGAGCAGCACCGCCAGCTGAGTCTCGATACCCGCGGCAAAGGTGGCTCGAACCCCTTCCTCTTTGCGCGCCGCATCACCGCACAAGGCTGCCAGCGTGCACCCGCTGGCGCGGTCATCGCGGTGCTCGCGCGTCAGGTACATCCTGACGTACTCCTCGGCGCTGTTGCCCCTTGTCAGCACTGCGGAGCGCTCGATGCCGCACGCTGACGACTCCGCCATCAGATCGGCCTTGGAGTTGAAGTGTTTGTAGAACCCGCCTTGGGTAAAACCGGCAGCCGCCATCAAATCCGCGATACCAACGCCGTCGTAGCCGCGCTCTCTGAACAGCGCTGAGGCGGTTTCCACGATATGCGCGCGATTGGCCTGCGCCTGCTGTTTCGTGACTTTCATCATCCCATCCAAACGTTGTTCACACAGGCATCATCATACATTGATGTCGGTTAACATCAAAACGTTGACTTTTTAGAGTTTGATCGTAATCATAAAGTCATTCCATACCGGAAACCGACAAACGTCGGTTGAAACGCACCTCACAGAAGCCATCAGGAAGCCTCACCATGACCACACTTGCGACTGTTCTCATCACCGGCGCCTCCAGCGGTATCGGCGCCACCTATGCCAAGCGTTTCGCCCGCCGCGGCCACGACTTGGTCCTCGTTGCACGCGATAAAGAGCGCCTTGAGGCGCTGGCCGCGCAGCTTCGCGAAGAAAACGGCATTGCTGTCGAGGTGCTCCAGGCTGACTTGACCTCGGCCACCGATCTGAGCGCAGTCGAAGCCCGCCTGCGTGAAGATTTCCGCATTGGCGTACTGATCAACAACGCCGGGCTGGCGCAGGCCGGCGGGTTCGTTCAACAGAGCGCTGATGCGATCGACCGGCTTGTTTCGCTGAACGTCCTGGCGGTCACGCGCCTGGCGGCAGCGGTGGCTCCTCGCTTTGCCCAGTCGGGTACGGGCGCCATCGTCAACCTCGGTTCGGTGGTGGGTTTTGCACCTGAGTTCGGCATGTCGGTGTATGGCGCCACGAAGGCTTTCGTCCTGTTCCTGTCCCAGGGACTGCACCTGGAATTGTCTGCCAAAGGTGTCTACGTCCAAGCAGTATTGCCGGCGGCCACCCGCACCGAAATCTGGGAGCGCGCAGGGTTCGATATCAACGCCTTGCCCGAGGTGATGGATGTCGAAGAACTCGTCGATGCGGCCCTGATCGGTTATGACCGCCGGGAGCTGGTGACCATCCCACCGCTGCACGTGGAGGAACGTTGGAGCACCCTGGACCAGGCTCGTCAGGGCTTGATGTCAGACATTCGGCAGGCCCATGCCGCCGAGCGCTATCAACCGGAATCCGTGCAGTGAAAGCGCTCACATTCAAACGCTATGGCAAGTCGCCGGAGGTCGGGTTCGAGCAGGTTCCGCGCCCGACCCTCAAGCCAGACGAGCTGCTGGTCGAAGTTCACGCGGCCGGGGTGAACCCCATCGACAACATGATCCTGACCGGCCTGTTCAAGCCCGTCATCAAGCTCCAGCTCCCGGCTGTCATGGGCAGCGACCTTGCTGGCGTGGTGACGCAGATCGGCAGCGCGGTGACTCGCTTCAAAGTAGGGGATGCGATTTTCGCCAGCATTTTCGATCTCGGCACCGGTTCAATCGCCGAGTTCGCTGTCGTACCCGAGCGTGTTACCGCACTGAAACCGGCCAACCTGGACTTTGTGCAAGCCGCCTCCATCCCCATGGTCGGGCTGACCTCCTGGCAAGCGTTGAAACAACGGGCCAACCTGATGCCCGGCCAGAAAGTCTTCATCCCCGCGGGCTCAGGCGGCATTGGCACCTTCGCGATCCAACTGGCCAAACACTTGGGCGCCAAGGTGGGCACGACCACCAGCTCCGCCAACATCGAGCTGGTTCGCAGCCTGGGCGCGGATGAGATCGTCGATTACAAGACACAGGCATTCGAACGGGTGCTAAGCGGATACGACGTGGTACTCGGTACCACCAAAGGGGATGCGATTGAGAAGTCCGTGGGCATCCTCAATCCGGGCGGCAAGATCGTTTCCCTCGTCGGCCCGCTGGACAAGGCCTTTGCCAAGACCCGCCGGCTGAACGTCTTCCTTGCCTTCGTATTCGGCCTGATGAGTCGCAAGATCCGGAGCCTCGCGAAAAAGCACGACGTGACTTATTCGTTCCTCTTCGTTCATCCGGATGGCGCCCAGCTCAATGAGATAGGCAACCTGATCAGCAACGAACGGATCAAGCCGGTGATTGACCGAGTCTTTCCTTTCGAACAAGCGAAGGAAGCGCTCGATTACCTGGCCCAGGGGCGTGCGAAGGGCAAGGTGGTTGTCAGGATGAAGTGATTAAACCCATGAGCCAATAGCCGACGATCGTGTGGGAGCGTTCACAAAGAACGCACCGAAACATTCCGAAGTGCATTTGCCGAAGTCGCCCCGTTGCTCACCCGCGCAAAGGGCTACGGCGGCCACCTGCTTGCGCAAGGAATTGAAAGCCCCGAACAATTCAACCTGATCGTGCGATGGCAATCATTGGAAGACCACACGCCGGGCTTCGAAGCGAGTGAGGACCATCGGCTGTTCATGCTGGGATTGGAGGCATATTTCTCGGAAGAACCGAAGGTCTACCACATTGAGGGGGGGCAGTTTTTAGGGGTATCCAATTACAGAAAAAGGGGAGGATTTATTCTGCAAATAAATCCTCCCCTTTTTCTGTGTTCTGTCACCCCAGGGGCATCGGCTGGCGCTTCAATCAACCGAAGATTTTTACGCTTTCTTTACGACTGCTGTTTCCGCCCTCAAAGATACTGGCCGCGATTTTACTGATTCGTGCATGTACTACTTCCTCCCCGCAGTTTGAGAGAAGCGAACCTTGAGTGAAACCGCGACCCTTGCCCATGAAAAATCGTCATCCAAAACATCAGGACTGGGCTTGCTCGTCGCTGCGGTCGGGGTGGTCTATGGGGACATTGGCACCAGCCCCCTCTACACGTTGAAAGAAGTTTTTTCCGGGCACTTCGCAGTCCAGGCCAATCAGGAGGGCGTGCTGGGGATTCTGTCGTTGATCTTCTGGTCGCTGATCTGGGTCGTCTCGCTCAAATACGTGTTGTTCATCCTGCGCGCCAGCAATCAGGGCGAAGGCGGCATCATGGCGCTGACCGCGCTGGCCCGCCGTGCGGCGGCGCCTTATCCGCACCTGAGCAAGGTGCTGGTGCTGCTTGGCCTCTTCGGCGCCGCACTTTTTTACGGCGACAGCATGATCACCCCGGCTATCTCGGTGCTCTCTGCGGTCGAGGGGCTACAGCTGGCGTTTGACGGAATTGAGCACTGGGTTGTGCCCTTGTCAGTGATCGTGCTGGTGGCGCTGTTCTTGATACAGAAACACGGCACGGCCCGCATCGGCATCCTGTTCGGCCCGGTGATGGTGCTGTGGTTTGTCGTGTTGGGTGCACTGGGAATCTACGGCATCTTGCAACGGCCGGAAGTGCTGCAAGCGCTCAATCCTTATTGGGGCGTGCATTTCTTTATCGCGCACCCGGGAATCGGCGTGGCCATCCTCGGGGCCGTGGTTCTGGCATTGACCGGTGCCGAAGCGTTGTATGCCGACATGGGCCACTTCGGTCGCAAACCCATTTCCCGTGCCTGGTTCCTGCTGGTGCTGCCAGGGCTGGCACTCAATTACTTTGGCCAAGGGGCGTTGATCCTGGAAAACCCGGAGGCCGTGCGCAATCCGTTTTATCTGCTTGCGCCCGGCTGGGCCCTGCTGCCGATGGTCGCGCTCTCCACACTGGCGACGATCATCGCTTCCCAAGCCGTGATTTCCGGTGCCTTTTCCCTGACTCGCCAAGCCATCCAGTTGGGATACGTTCCGCGCATGTTTATCCAGCACACCTCCAGCCAGGAGCAGGGGCAGATTTACATTGGCACCGTTAACTGGGCGTTGATGGTGGGCGTGGTGCTGCTGGTGATCGGTTTCGAATCGTCCAGCGCCTTGGCGGCTGCTTATGGCGTCGCGGTGACGGGCACCATGTTGATCACCACTCTGCTGTCCTCGGCTGTCGTCCTGCTGCTCTGGAGAACCCCGCGTTGGTTGGCCATTCCGATGCTGATCGGTTTTCTCCTGGTCGACACCCTGTATTTCGCGGCCAATGCGCCGAAGATTTTCCAAGGCGGTGCGTTTCCGGTCATTGCCGGCATCGGCCTGTTCATTTTGATGACCACCTGGAAGCGCGGCCGCAAGATCGTCGTCGAACGGCTGGATGAAACGGCACTGCCGCTGCCGCTGTTCATCGGCAGCATCCGTTCGCAACCTCCCCATCGCGTACAGGGCACGGCGGTGTTCCTCACGGCCAGGACCGATGCGGTCCCCCACGCACTGTTGCACAACCTGCTGCATAACCAGGTGCTGCATGAGCAAGTGGTGTTGCTCACCGTGGTGTCTGAAGACAGCCCACGGGTGAGCGCCGAACGCCGGTTCGAGGTCCACGCCTATGGTGAAGGGTTCTTCCGGGTCAGCCTGCACTTTGGCTTTATCGAAGAGCCCGACGTGCCCTTGGCGTTGAGCCTCTGCCACTTGGCTGAACTGGACTTCAGCCCGATGCGTACCACCTATTTCCTGAGCCGGGAAACCGTCATCCCGAGCAAACGCATGGGCATGGCCCGCTGGAGAGAAAGCCTGTTCGCCTTTTTGCTGAAAAACGCCAACAGCAACCTCAAGTACTTCAAGCTGCCGTTGAATCGGGTAATCGAATTGGGCACACAGGTTGAGATGTAAGCGGCCCGTTCATACAGAAACCGGCTTTGCGAAGTGCGGAGACTGCCCGAACGACTCGATCAATAGTTCTGTGAGTGCATGTATCTTCCGAGCCGGATGCAGCCCTGGCGGACGGACGACATAAGCCCCTGCCGGAGGTGGCGGATACCGGGTCATGATGGGCACCAGTGCCCCTGACCTCAGGCCTTCATAGGTCAGGCAATCCGGCAGATAGGCAACCCCCAACCCGGCGATGGCGGCGGCAACCAGCGCGACGCCGTTGTCCGCCTTGAAGCGTCCGTGCGGACGAACCGTCACCACTTTGTCGCCGTCCATGAACTGCCAGGATTCGGTGCCTTGCATGAGCGCCTCGTGTGCAGACAATGCCTCGGGCGATTCAGGTGCGCCATGGGCCGCTATATAACCGGGGCTGGCGACGAGCTTCGTATAGATCGGGCCGATACCCCTGGCAATCAGGTTCGAATCCGGCAGATAGCCCACACGTATCGCGCAATCAAAACCTTCGGCGATCAGATCGACGAAGCGATCGCTGTAGCAGGTCTGGATATGCAGCAAGGGATGGCGGCGGGCCATTTCCGCCAGCATCGGCGCAAAGTGAGTCGGTCCAAAAGAAAGCGGGGCGGCAATGCGCAACCGGCCGCGAAGAGGACCTGTGGGCAGCAGCGTTTCCTTGGCCATGTCGATCTCGGCGCAGACCCTGGCCGCATGCTCGCGAAAAGCGGTGCCAGCCTCGGTGAGGGCGGCCCCGCGAGTCGTTCGCGCCAATAACTGGATACCCAGCTCCGCCTCCAGCCGCACCAGCCTGCGGCTGACGATCGATTTGGATACGCCCAGCCGCAGCGCTGCTGGCGAAATACCCCCGGCATCGGCGACCTCTACAAAGGTTTGCAGCGCTTCGATATCCAAATCAGCGTTCCCCATTCTGCAACACAGAAACCCTCGGAATGCTACTACTGAGTCGAGTAGCGCAACAGCACAATCCTGCTTCCTGACGACGTCGCCGTAGAGGCCGCGTCGTTCGGATAGTGAGCACCCTCAACGCAATGACGACTTCAGCAGGCCCGCTCTCCATCGAGCGAGCCCTCGAACCGTCTCATGCGCAAACGACAACTAGAAGCAGGAGCAGCACATGACTAGCGAGACAATCCGTAACCCCCTGACCGACCACCTCTTGTCGCCTGAAAACTCGGCGCTGATCATCATCGACTACCAGCCCATCCAAGTGTCCTCGATCCGCTCGATGCCCCGTGACGAACTGGTGTTCAACATCACGAGCGTGGCCAAGGCGGCCATCAACTACAACCTTCCGATCATTCATTCGACGGTCAACGTCGCTACCGGTCGCAATAAACCGCCCATCGAGCAGCTGCAGAACGTCCTGGGTCAACTGCCCACCTACGACCGGACCTCGATCAACAGTTGGGAAGATGTCGAATTCAAACAGGCAGTCAAAGCCACTGGCCGCCGCAAACTCATCATGACCGCGCTCTGGACTGAAGCATGCCTGACCTTTCCAGTACTCGATGCGATACAGGAGGGTTATGAAGTCTACGTGCCGGTTGACGCAGTCGGTGGCACCTCCGTTGCCGCGCACGAGGCCGCGTTACGGCGCATCGAGCAAGCGGGGGCCAAACTGATCAGTCGCGTGCAGATGTATTGCGAGCTTCAGCGCGATTGGGCGCGGGAAGCGACTGTCGCGGGCTTTATGGGCGTGTTTGAAAACGCTGATGGGTTTAATGCTGAAAAGGCCCTGTAGGCTAAATCTCTGACCGATGACGCGAGAAGGGGCGAGACCTGTAAAGACAGGTCTCGCCTTTTTCATGCTTTTCCTGAAGGTCAGCTCCCTTCGTTATTGCAGTTGGCTGCGTGCTTGAGGTACGTCAGCGCTCGCTGCTCACCCATTGAATCCAGGTAGATCATCTGCGCATTCACCAACCCGCAGGTCTGGCCGCTGTCTTCGGTCAGCGAGACCACTTGCTTGATGTCCAGGTGGGTGCCGTAGGCGTAGGTTTCGCTGGCTGCTGTGTTCTGGGCCATGGCAGGTAATGCGCCGGCGCCCAGCGCTGTAATCAGGCACGCAGTGGCGATATTTTTCAGGTTCATGGTCGTTTTCCTTCAATGAATTCGATGGTTTCATCGAGGCGATTCATGTTGTCTCGATGGCGCTCATTAAAGGCCCGTGGAGTGTCTGGGCTGTGTCGAGAAACACCTCGGTTGAATGCGTTACGTATCCGAGGCGGGTTGCGATACACGGCGATACAATCGCCGCTGTTTTGGCTGGGTCCTGGTCAACGGGGCATCGCCACATTGCGCAATGGTTGCGCGTATTTCGGAGAGCAGGGCATGGAACATGTCGATCACGTATTGATCGTGGATGATGATCGCGAGATCAGGGAGCTGGTCGGCAACTACCTGAAGAAGAATGGCCTGCGCACCACTGTGGTCGCGGATGGTCGGCAAATGCGGGCGTTTCTCGAAGCCAACCAGGTGGACCTCATCGTCCTCGACATCATGATGCCGGGGGATGACGGGCTGCTGCTGTGCCGCGAACTGCGCGCCGGCAAGCACAAGGCGACTCCGGTGCTGATGCTGACGGCTCGCACCGACGAGACTGACCGCATCATTGGCCTGGAGATGGGCGCCGACGACTACCTGGCGAAACCCTTCGCTGCCCGCGAGTTGCTGGCGCGTATCAATGCCGTGCTGCGACGTACCCGCATGCTGCCGCCCAACTTCGTCGTCAGCGAAAGCGGTCGCATGCTCAAGTTCGGCCGCTGGCGCCTGGACACCACCGCCCGCCATCTGCTCGATGAAGATGACACCCTCGTCTCGCTGAGTGGCGCCGAGTACAGGCTGCTGCGGGTATTTCTCGATCACCCTCAGCGGGTGCTGAGTCGCGACCAGTTGCTCAACCTGACCCAGGGCCGTGATGCGGACATCTTCGACCGCTCCATTGACCTGCTGGTCAGCCGCGTGCGGCAGCGCTTGCTGGATGACGCCCGCGAACCGCTCTACTTGAAGACCGTGCGCAATGAAGGCTACGTCTTTACCTTTGCGGTCGAAATGCTTGAGGAGCAGGCATGAAACTCGCGTTGCAATGGCCCCGCACGCTGGCCTCGCGGCTGTGGCTGGTGTTCCTGGTCGGTCTGATACTCGCCCAGTCCCTGACGTTCGCAGCCCAGTACTACGAACGCTACCAAAGCACCAAGACGGCCATGTTGGGCAACTTCGAGCACGACACGGCGACCTCCATCGCCATCCTCGATCGGCTGCCTGCCGACGAGCGCCCGGCGTGGACCAAGCGTCTGCAGCGGCGCAACTATGACTACCTGCTGCGCGAACACGATCCGGGCATTGCACTGGCCTCGAACGATCTCGCGGCGACGGCAGCGCAATCGCTTCAAGTCGCGCTGGGCCGCAACTATGAGCTGACCTTCGTCCAGATTCCCGGGCCGCAGCAGCACTTCCAGGCCCAGGTGCGACTGGCTGACGGCAGCCCGGTCACCATCGACGTGCGCCCCTCGGTCAGGCCGTTGTCGCCCTGGTTGCCCTTTGTCCTGGTCGGTCAGCTGGTGTTGCTGATCGGCTGCACCTGGCTGGCGGTGCGGATCGCGATACGCCCGCTCAGCCGCCTGGCCGAGGCGGTCGAGAACCTCGACCCTAACGCACCCCCCGTGCAGTTGGATGAAAGCGGCCCTCGGGAAGTGGCCTACGCCGCCCGGGCCTTCAACAGCATGCAGGCACGTATCGCCGCTTACCTGAAAGAGCGCATGCAACTGCTGGCGGCCATCTCCCATGACTTGCAGACGCCCATCACGCGCATGAAGCTGCGCGCCGAATTCATGGACGACTCGCTAGAGAAGGACAAATTGGGCAACGACCTGAACGAAATCGAGCACCTGGTGCGCGAAGGCGTTGCTTATGCTCGCAGTGTCCATGGGGCGACCGAGGCCAGTTGCCGCATTGGCCTGGACTCTTTTCTCGACAGCCTGGTCTGCGACTATCAGGACACCGGTCGCGAGGTCAGCCTGCGCGGCACGAACGGCGCGGTCATCGAGACCCGCCCCCATGCCCTGCGCCGTATCCTGGTGAATCTGGTGGATAACGCGCTGAAGTACGCCGGCACCGCCGAGGTGGAAATCGGCGGTGACGCGAGCACGGGCGTTTCGATCAGCGTGCTCGACCGAGGCCCGGGCATTCCCGAGGAGGTCCTGTCCGAGGTGGTCAAGCCGTTCTACCGGGTGGAAAGCTCTCGCAACCGCAGCACCGGCGGCACCGGCCTGGGCCTGGCCATCGCCCAGCAATTGGCTGTTGCGATTGGTGGGTCGCTGAGCCTGCGCAACCGCGACGGCGGCGGTCTTTGCGTGACCCTCGACTTCAGCGCCAATCGGTAGGCCGTGCTGGCTGCACCTTGTGTGCAGCCTCTACCGGTCAGATCCGGGGGCCATTTGTAAGCCACTGTATCCAGCACATTCGCATACTCATAAGAACGTATAACCGCCGGTTGTCGAACATAGCCGGTATACATGCCCTTGCAAGAATTCTCCCCATCGACTCGCCATCGGATCCCCGAATAGCGAGACCTGACTACAGGAGTTCTTGTCATGAATACCTCAACCTTTCGCCCCCAGGGCTGGCAACTGTTCGGCCTGATCGCCGTCTTGGTGGTCGCGATGAGCATCACGACCGTAGCGGTACACCCTGATCTTGTCGAAGGATTGCGCAGCGCCATTCGCGCCACCGCCCGTTCCTCCTTCGCCCTGTTTCTGATCGCATTCACCGCGTCGGCCTTTGCCGTACTGGTGCCGTCAGCGCTTTCCAAGGCACTGGTGCGCGAAAGGCGCTTCATCGGCCTCGCCTTTGCCTTCTCGCACCTGGTGCATGCCGTGCTGATCTACGCCTATGGGCAACTCAATACCGAGTTCTGGCCCGCCCGCACCGTGGCGAACAACATCCCAGGCGGCACCGCCTACGTCTTCATTCTGTTGATGGCACTGACCTCATTCAAAGGACCCGCCCGACTGCTGGGGCCCAAGGCCTGGAAAGCGTTGCATGTCATCGGCATGTGGATCATCGCCGCCGTATTCGCCTTCTCCAACTTCAAACGCATCCCGATGAGCGACTGGTACGTGCTGCCCTTTGGTATCACCTGCGCCGCCGTGGCGATTCGACTGGTGGGCAAGCTGGCCATGGCCAACAAGCGCAGCCAAGCCAGGCAGGCGTCGATGCGCCGGGCGGCGGTCGCCTCCTGACAGACCCGCGATCGGCAGCAAACGAAGCAGCTTTCACAGGCACGACTTATCTCCCCCATACATTTCTCAGAAGCGGTCATCCCGACTGCCCACAACAAGGAAGCAAAAGAATGAGCACCCGCATCCCTACCCAAGCCGGCAGCTACATCACCACCCAGGACGGCGTACAGCTCTACTACAAGGATTGGGGCCCGAAAGAGGGGCAGGTCGTGACGTTCAGCCATGGCTGGCCGCTGAATTCCGATAGCTGGGAGTCGCAGATGCTGTTCCTGGCGGACAAGGGCTATCGGGTCATCGCCCACGACCGCCGCGGCCATGGCCGCTCCAGCCAACCGTGGGACGGCAACGACATGGATCACTACGCCGATGACCTGGCCGCTGTGATCAACACCCTGGATCTCAAAGACGTCACCCTGGTGGGCTTCTCCACCGGTGGCGGAGAAATCACCCGCTACATCGGTCGCCACGGTACCGCTCGGGTGAAGAAGGCCGCCCTGATCAGCGCCGTGCCGCCGATGATGCTCAAGACCGAGGACTACCCGGGCGGTCTGCCGATCGAAGTGTTCGACGGCCTGCGTCAGGCCTCGCTGGACAACCGTTCGCAACTGTATCGCGACATCGCCTCTGGCCCGTTCTTCGGCTTCAACCGCGACGCAGCGAAAGTCTCCCAAGGGCTGATCGATTCGTTCTGGGTGCAGGGCATGCAAGCCGGTCACAAAAACACCTACGACTGCATCGCGGCATTCTCGGCGACGGACTTCCGCGCCGACCTGGCCAAGTTCGACGTGCCGACCCTGATCGTGCACGGCGACGATGACCAGATCGTCCCGATTGACGCCTCCGCCCATGCCGCCGCCCGGCTGGTGCAGAACGCTGAATTGAAGGTTTATCCGGGTGCGCCTCATGGCCTGACCGACACCCATAAGGACCGCCTGAACCAGGACCTGTTGGACTTCCTGGGCCAGTAAACCCATCGCACCTGCCCGTGTGCCGCTCAGCGCGGCACATGACCAAGGCTCATACGAATAAAGAAAAAGGAATGATCATGTTCAATATCAAATCGCTCTTGGCCGCCACCATCACCGCTGCACTGGCGCTGACCTCCCTCCCTGGCACCGCCGCCGCGCAACCCGACGCCGCCAAGCCCACCGTCGTGCTGGTGCATGGCGCATTCGCCGAATCATCCAGCTGGAACGGCGTGGCCGCCCGCTTACTGAATCAGGGCTACCCGGTGGTGGCTGCAGCCAACCCGCTGCGCGGTGTAAAGCAGGACGCCGACTACGTCGCCGACATCGTCGAGCACACCGCCGGCCCGGTCATCCTCGTGGGTCACTCCTACGGCGGCGCCGTGATCACCAACGCGGTGCACGACAACCCGCGGGTCAAGGCGCTTGTCTATGTCGCGGCTTTCGCGCCGGAAAAAGGCGAAACCGCCATCGAACTGTCTGGCCGCTACCCTGGCGGCACCCTCGGGCCGACCCTGGCCGCTCCGGTGCCGCTGGACGATGGCAATAAAGACCTCTACATCCAGCAGGACAAATTCGGCCAACAGTTTGCCGCCGACGTTCCAGCGGCCGAGTCCGCATTGATGGCCGCCACCCAACGCCCCATCAGCGAGGCTGCCTTGAAGGAAGCGTCTGGCGAGCCGGCCTGGAAAAAAACGCCGTCCTGGTTCATCTACGGCTCGGCGGACAAGAACATCCCCGAAGCGGCCCTGAAGTTCATGGCCGACCGTGCGGGCTCGAAAAAGACCGTCACCGTCCAAGGCGCCTCCCACGTGGTGATGACGTCCAACCCGGATAAAGTCGCGGAGCTGATCATCGAAGCGGCCCAGGCCAGTTCCAAGGGCTGACTCCACTGAACCGGGTCTTGGGCGCCAAAGGCCCGGTTCGCTTATCCGTCTGTTGTTTCGAGAAGAACCCAAAACTTGGATCTGCTACGCAATTGACTTGGGACGGTACTGGTAGCGCGAATACGGTTGGTCCCTTACAAACCTTACAGGCCTGGCCGGCGTCAGAGTGCTTTGGTCTGGTTGGACGTGGATGCACTGCATCCCATGGTCGCCTGAGTGGCGAATCGTTTCGATCCTCCTATGCTCCATGCAAGGATGACGATGGGTTGACCATGGAGCATTTATGATCATTGAAGAGGTAGTCCACTCCCTATCACGCTGGTATTTGATGTGTGTGTCTTACAAGGTCATGCGACACATTCTGGAACTGCGCAAATATGGGTCCGGTAATCAGACATTGACTCGGGAAGCTCATGTGCGAACACAAGCGACTTATGAGTACCTGGAGCGCAAAAAACACGAACCGCGTTGGCTGGCCGAGCTCGATAACGAAAAATACCAAGGCCGTGAGCACGTCCCGAGCGAAAAAGGTTTTAAACGTTACGACCATCCCACCACCCGACCGAAACGTGCGCTGGATGTAGTACGCATCACGGGGGGAGGCAATTGTGACCAGTTGGGCGCAATTGCCTACGCCCTCTCCAGGGAAATATTGTCTGATCGATATTTCGCCGCATGGGTGTCCCCAACGACCGTGGAACATACCTTCGCGATCATCGGCCCGATGTCCAGCACGGATAAGATTGGCGTGGGGGGCACACAAAAACCCGATGAGTGGGTTGTGGTGGATGCCTGGCCACTCAAGCCTCGGGTTTGTCGCTTTGTTCATTATTTTTTGTACCCGGAGCTGGCGGACTTCCAGTGGTACATCATCGCCCAGGGGAAGGGGAAAGGCACCGACGCACTGGAGCACACCCGATCAAGTAGATTTGAGTATTTTGAAGAGAACCTCAAACCGAACCTTGGCTCCATTACGGGAAAATATGCAAAGAACTATTCCGAAGTGTCACATCGTGAAGACATTGTGGGGCAGGAGTACCCCTGGGCATTGAGGGCGAGGGACTGGGTCAAATATCACTACACAAGGGCACCTGAGGAGCCGCCGAAAAGGGGTGTCAAACGCAAGCGCCAAGCCGGGGATGACCCAGGGGGCGTCTAGTTCAGCATCACATCCGGTGATGCTCCACCAGGAAATCCACGAACACCCGCACCCGCGCCGGCATCGCCGCACCGCCCACGAACACGGCGTGGATCGGCTCCCGGTCGCCAGGGTTCCAGGCATCCAGTAGCGATACCAGATCGCCGCGCCGCAGATCCTCGGCCACGCTGAACTCGCCGATACGAGCGATGCCGGCGCCTACCCGTGCCAGTCGTGCGAGCGCCTCGCCACTGCTGCATTCGATGTTGCCGCTGACCTTCAGGGAAAACGCTTTCCCGTTGCGGATGAATGGCCAGTTGGGTTCGGCACGGCGGAAGTTGAAGCGCAGGCAGTTGTGGCGCAGCAACTCTTCCGGCTCCTGGGGAATGCCATGGCGCTCCAGATAGTGCGGCGAAGCCACCACCACCTGGCCGGTTTCGCCGATCTTGCGTGCCGTCAGCGGGCTGTCAGGCAGATGGCCGAAGCGCACCGCCACATCGGCCTGACCGCCGAGAATATCGACCACTTCATCCCCCAGGTTGAGATCGATGACGATATTCGGATAGCGGGCACTGAACGCCGCCACGAGCGGAACGATGGTCTGCCGCCCGTGGCCGAGCGCTGCACTGACCCGCAGACGCCCCTTGGGCACGCCCTGGTCGGCAATGGCTTCTTCGACCTCGGCCATGTCGGCCAGGATCCGCCGGGCGGCGCGCAGGTAAGCTTCGCCCTCGGTGGTGAAGGTGATTGCCCGAGTGGTGCGCAACAGCAGGCGGGTGCCAAGCCGTTGCTCGGTGCGCGCGATGATCCGGCTGACTGCCGAAGGCGTCAGCCCCAATGCCCGCGCCGCCGCCGAGAGGCTGCCTTCCTGCGCCACCGTGGCGAACACCGTCATTTCACCTGACCGGCCCTGAATGTCCATTTGTGCTCCTTGCGCATAAGTGTTTGTAGAAAAAGCGATCTACCGCCAGGAAATCCAGGATCGTAGCATCTACGGCACAGATAAGGAGACTTCCATGCAGATCAATCCACCCCTCGTTGCACTCGCTATCGGTGCCTTTGGCATCGGCGTCACCGAGTTCGCGCCCATGGGCATGTTGCCTGGCATCGCGGCGGACCTCGGCGTTTCCATTCCGGCGGCAGGCCTGCTCGTCAGTGCCTACGCCATGGGCGTACTGCTGGGCGCGCCGCTGATGACCCTGACCACCGGCAGGGTCCCCCGGCGCTATCTGCTGATCGGGCTGATGGCCATATTCACCCTGGGCAACCTGATGTCGGCGCTGGCGACCGATTACTACAGCCTGCTGGCGGCCAGGGTGGTGACCTCGCTGAACCACGGCGCGTTCTTTGGCGTCGGCTCCATCGTCGCCGCCAGCGTGGTCGCCCCGGAAAAACGCGCAGGCGCAGTCGCCGCCATGTTCATGGGCCTGACCCTGGCGACCATCGGCGGCGTGCCGCTGGCTACCTGGTTTGGCGATCTGTTCGGCTGGCGCACGGCCTTCTGGGGCATCACCGGCCTCGGCGTGTTGGCCATGGCCGCGTTGTGGTTCGCCCTGCCCGATGTCCCCCTGCCGAAAAGCGGGGGCGCAGCGGCGGAAATCCGCGTACTCGGTCGTGGCCCGGTACTGGCCGCGCTGGCCCTCACCGTGGTCGGCTCGGGGGCGATGTTCACCGTCTTCACTTACATCGCGCCGATCCTGAGCAGCGAAACCCACGCATCCACCCCCTTCATCACGGCCATGCTGGTGCTGTTTGGTGTGGGGCTGACACTGGGCAACATGTGGGGCGGCAGGGCGGCCGATCGTTCGATAGACCGCACCCTGATCGTTTCCCTGAGCGTGCTCATCGTCGTCTTGCTGGCGTTCACCGTCCTGATGCGCTGGTCGCTGCCGACCAGCGTGGCCATCCTGGTCTGGGGCATCGCCAGCTTCGCCCTGGTACCGCCCTTGCAGATGCGCGTGATGGAAGCCGCCAAGGACGCTCCCAACCTGGCCTCGGCGGTAAATATCGGGGCCTTCAATTTCGGCAACGCCATCGGCGCGGCCCTGGGTGGCGCGGTGATCAACGCCGGGCTGGGCTACCCGGCGATCCCCCTGGCCGGCGCGGCGATGGCGGGGGTGGGGTTGCTGATGGTGCTGGGGTTTGCCTGGCGTTCGAGAGGGGTTGAGGCTTCGGTGGTGTGATTGGAGAAGGACTACCCCCGCTGAACTTTGCGGTGGCCTTGGGCCTGAAACGTCGGTGGTTTGAGCAGATTAGCTGAATGGGAAAAGGGAGCGTATTTAATATTGGAAATAAATTCGTCCCCTTATTCCGAAAGCCCTGTAGTCCATCTCCCAGGCTGCCCTTGAGGTATTGAGACTTCTGCGACTCCATGATTAATTGGAAATCCAGATAAGCAGTTTCGGTCACAGCATATTTATTTTGCGAAGTGTCCTGCTTTTATAGTGCTGTTGCCATAATGCAAGGACAAAAAATATGAAGATGCGACATTCGTTGTTATTGTATTTAGCAACTCTCTCCGCTACACCAATAATTGGCGGCTACAATTTATACTCAAACTTTGAGAATAACTTGTATGCAGTCGAGCACGACATTATTGCCATCCCATTCGCAGCAATTATCGGCACCCTATTCCTATCGTTGCTGGCTCTAGGGCTGCAGCGACGTTATCGATCAAGAAGATTAAACAACTCGCCCTGTACCCTTCTTACGAAATTTATAAGTATTCTGGCTACTATCGTAACGGCAGCCCTATTAGTTGAAAACCTGATTTACTGGTTGCATACAAACCATTTGCCAACTTTCTTGATATTCTTAACGGCTTCCTGTTTTTATATTTATTACCAGCTGCAGCTTTATGGCATCAAAAGGGCTGATCCTAGTCACCAGGGAGAGTCTGCGGCATAATTCCACCGCCAACTATTCGAGTGCCCGCCCCACGCAATGGAGCTCGAGCGCGGATAAGTCATCTGCTGCGAGCGGTCGCTGTCGTAGTGAAATTCACTAACGCTTACGCCGTTTTAACTAATGAAACTCTAAATTTGCTTATTTAACTTGCTGACTATGTGTAGACAATAGCCCGTAGTTTCAGCCAGCTAAATAAGGATATCTGGAAATGCTCGCGATACACATGGACGAGGCCCTGCTGGAAAATGCACTCGATGTCGTGCGCAAACACCCGCTGTCAGGCCTGGCCCGGTCCCAGGTCATTAAAGCGGGTTTTGGGAAGGCATGATCATTCGCTATAGCGCCAACACACTGGTGGGTCAGCTTTCGTTACCGTCGAGTTACGTCGGCTTGTGTACTCCCGAAGATCTGGCTGAACTCGCCGCTCTGGCTCATTGGCAGGACCATCCAGAGGAATCCCCAACCTTCATCACTGTCATTCATCTCCAAGATGTGGACGGTCATGACCTGGGATTGTTTGAAGTGCGCTGCGAACAGCACCCGGTATTCACCGCCAGCCAACTGCGGCAGGCGTAAATGATCGCAGCACAACGTGAGGACATGTGCTCATGAATCGCCATGTAGCGAGCTTCTATGCCGTGGTGTCGGTATCTGCCTTGACCGACATGGCGCTGTTGATTGGTTTGATCTGGGCGGCGCTTCGGGGCACTTCCTCGCCGTTGCTGCTGGGTGTGCTGCTTGGCCTGAGTGCCTTTGTCCCGTTCACTTTGCGCAGGGTGTTTCCCGCGCTGGACAGCACCCGCCTCACGGTACGCGGCGTGGTCCTAGTGCGCACCGCTGTCTATGCAGTGCTGGCGCTGATCGCGGCAAGTGGCCTACTGGAAACCTTGAATGGCTTTATCTTGACGGCGCTGCTGGTGGGCATCCTCAACTACATCACTACCAGCGCGTATGAAGCGGCCAATACCAAGCAGGTGTTGGCTGGCTTGATCGATAGCGGGCGCTCCGCACGCTGGATGCAGACCGCATTTCAGTTGGGGGCTTTTTCTGGCTCGTTCCTGGGCGGACTGATTCTGGACAAAGCCTCGCTGCCGACCCTGGTCTATGGGATGGGCGCTGTGTCGCTTATCGTCATCGCCTTAGTCTCCATGGCCGGGGTCAATGCGGGGCAACCATCGGCTTCGGCCAACCGTCAGACCGGTGCTGCCCCGGCGGCAGTATCGGCGGGTAGTGGCGTGGTCCTGCTGTGCCTGGTGCTGGGCATGATCGGTTTCCATATCGGCTCATTCAATACCATGGTTCCGCTTGTGTATCAGGGATTGAACGGCTGGAGTTCCGCCGAGTTCGGCTTGGCCAGCGGCGTGGCCGGGTTGGGCGCCTTCGCTGCGGCGATCCTGCCCTTGCCAAGGCTCAACGCACTGCTGTTCGCGGGGCTGCTGGTCGCGGCAGATTACGTACTCGCGTTCAGCCCGCTGCCGTTGCTGTCCATAGGTGTATGCGTGCTGGTGGGATTCAGCATCAACACCCTGCGCATATCCATACGCCAACACTTGATCGAGCTGGCAACCACACCCGAACAGGCCAATAGCCTGGCCGCGACCAGTTCTCTTTATTTCATCGTATTGCAGTCGGCGGCCCCGCTGTGCGTGGGCTTCCTTGTCAGTGACTACGCGTTTGGCCGCACGGCCGCGCCTTATGTGTTCGTGGGCGTTGGTGTGTTGTTGATGCTGACGGTCGTCATGACCCGGCTGAATCCACCACGCGCTGTAATGGTGCGCTAAGAGAAAATTCCATGAAGCATGAAAAAGACGTGATTCTGATCGTTGACCCTTTCTCGACTGGGGCTCTCTACGCACCGCTGTTCAAGGCCAAAGGCTACCGCTGCCATGCTGTCCTTTCAGCGCCCACGGTTCCCGAGCGTTTCATCAAGGCGTTCACGGGTGAAGGTTTCGAGCAGGCCGAACTGATCGCCGCGACGGAGATCGTTGCGTTGATCGACCCTCGACAAGTTTGTGCGGTCGTGGCGGGCAGTGAGCTGGGCGTTCGGGTGGCCGACCAACTGGCACAGCACTTCGGCGTTTCCGGCAATGCCCCGGAAACGTCGGCCTGGCGGCGAGACAAGAATGCCATGCAGCACGCCATTGCCAATGCCGGCTTACGGCATATCCCCAGCATCGAGGTCAGCTCGCCGGATGATGCACAAGCCGTATTGGGACACTTTTCTGAGCAGGGCGAGTTCGTGCTCAAACCGGTCAATTCGTTTATGACGGATGGCGTGGAACTGGTCCAAGGACGCAGTCGCCTCGAACAGGCGCTGGCGAGCCTGGACTGGCTTGGCAGCAACGCTTTGGGGGAGCCCAAGGGGCGCTATCTGATTCAGGAGTTTGTATCAGGTCCTGAGTATGTAGTCGATATGGTGGTGTCAGCCCAGGGTATCCATGTGTCGAGCCTGTGCCGCTACCGTAAGGCCGA
Source organism: Pseudomonas sp. AF32 (assembly GCF_022342325.2). NCBI lineage: Bacteria > Pseudomonadati > Pseudomonadota > Gammaproteobacteria > Pseudomonadales > Pseudomonadaceae > Pseudomonas > Pseudomonas sp. AF32. Next base: position 80,231 of record NZ_RQJK02000027.1, read on the forward strand.
GCACAACGGCTCGCGTTTCGTGTACGAAGGCCTTGAGGTCCTGGACCCCACCGACGCTGAGACCAGCGCGTTGGTGGCCTACGCCAGGGCCTGTGCCTCGGCCTTGGATGTACGCTTCGGACCCCTGCACATGGAGTTGATCGACAGCCCCGCAGGGCCGGTCATGATCGAGGCCGGTGCACGGCTGCACGGTGGCGTGGCGCCTAGCCTTTTCAAACAGTGCTACGAACCGGACCTGCTGTCGGTGGCGATTTCCACGTATATCCATGAGCCGGTCGCGTACCCAGCCACCAGCCGCCTGCGGCAACAGGGCCGGATCGTATTCCTGGTAACCCAGCGAGAAGGTGCCCTCCTTGAAGTCGGCGAGCAAGCGCTGCAACAGCTGCGCGCCGTTGGGGCTTTCCAGGGTTTCAAACGTTTCATGGACGCGGACCAGCGGTTGCCACTGACCCGAGACCTGGCCACCTGCCCTGGCATCGTCTGGCTGGCCGCAAGTGACCTGGCCGAGCTCGACCAGGCCGAAGCTCGCGTGCGACAAATTCTGGAGCCGTGCTTCCATGATTGAATCGGCATTGAATATCCAACAGGCCCGAGCGGTGTACCTTGGAGGCATAGAGGTCACGTCGAGCCGGGTGCATGAACAAGCCTTGGCGGCGCGTATCGAACAACTGCGCGCCGAGTTCGCCAGCTTTATCGCGACACCGGCCGTGCAAGGCTATCAAGAGCAGCTGCACGCATTGGGCTTCGTGGACACTCGACCGGCCAACCTCAAATTGATGGAGCGTTGCCTGGAGAAGGGCGTGCTGTGCATCAATGACGTGGTCGACGCCTACAACCTGGCTGCGCTCACATTTGGCGCCAGTGTCGGTGGCCATAGCGTGAGCGAGAAGCCCGCTTGCCTGGAGGTCCGCTTGGCTCAGCCGGGCGACCGTATCACTCCGCTGTTTCAAAGCCGCTCGCGGCCCGTGGCGGCAGGCAGCATCGTATATGGCACCGGGGATGAACTGATGGCCTGTATCGGTGGGAAGGACGTGGATGCGGAGCCGTTCCGCATCAGCGAGGAGACGAAGGCGGTGTTGCTCGTATCACTTGGGCATCACCAGGTCGATGCATCCTTCAGCGACGAGCTGTTGAGTCTTGCGGTGCAGCTTATTAAAGCCACTTGCCCCCAGTTACGCGTTTGGACGGTGCCGGTTACTGCTCCGGCCAATGTCGCAACACCGGCATGATGGTCACGCTTTTCACCAGCCCTGTAGCCAGAGCGCTCTCCTTGAACTCAATCACGTTGCTGATGTGGGTATGGTCGTAGCGCACGAGCAAATCGACGTCGCCGAACAGTGAGAATGCTTCAATCACGCCAGGCTTGTCTTTGATGTACTCCCACACCTGAGCGCACAGATTTGGCCGGGTGTGGGTGAACTGCATGAACGCGGTATGACAAGGTGCTTCATTCGTTGGCGCGGCGAGGCGCGTGGTATATCCAAGAATGGGCCCCTGTGCCTCCATCCGGGCGACCCGCGCTTCGACGGCAGTCCGGGACTTGTGCACGCGGCGAGCGATGTCCGAAATACTGGTGCGTGCGTCCGAAGTGAGGATTTCGAGGATCTTTAAGTCGGTGCTGTCGAGGTCTGGCATCATGCTCACTTATGTTTCCGTGTGGTTTCGCTCTTCATAACAATCCCGCCGTCCGTCCTGGAACTATGTCCCTACCCGCGGTGCGAACATCCCTATTTGACCAAGCCCAGCTTGGTTATAAAGCATGTATCAAGATGTATAGCTAATGGGTTTTTCTGCGACGTGTCCAGAGCTGGACAGTGATTACCTACAGGCTTGTCAGAGAGTGACCTCGTTTCACAGTAGAGGATCCTTCTAATAGCAGGCAGCAGGCGCCGACCAATCCAGCCCGCAAGCAAGTCGAAATAATTTGAATCCAATCTGCACCTTGTAGAAAATCGCCCCCTTTTGTCTCGAAAGGATACGGGCGATGAAGTTCGAAGGGACTTTCCAATACATGGGCAATCACGGGATCGTCTTCAACGTCTCGCAGATCACCCTCACCGACAGTGAACGCGGACGTCTGCGCGAGCTGCATTTTGGCGAAGCGAAAAGCGCCCACTATGAAGTCAACAGCAAGGTCGTCGAGGTATACGACAAGATGCAGGCCAAGAACCTGCCGTGCTTGATGATGATCGGCATCTCCAAGCCGTTGACCCGGCAACAGGGCGATGCCCTCAATGCCCAACGCACCACGATCGCCAATCTTGCCACCACTGCTTTCGCTGCCGCCGCCAAGGCTGTGGCCCCCTCCTCCGTGGCGGCAACTGTAGGGGCCGGTGTGCGCAGGTATGTCAATGAAACCCTACCCACCTACCATGCGGGCGATGTGCTGGTCAGCATCGAGGCGCAGGTCAACGGCGGTATCGGCCCGCAACGCACCCTTTCGACGTTAATCATCAAGACCTGACTGGAGACGTACATGTCCGACATTACTCAATTGGTCATTGCCTTGCTGGTGTCCTTTCTGCTCGATCGGTTTCTCAAGCCGTATCTGCTGCGCAAGTGGCTGGGAGTGGCGTTGGTGGCGGCGGGTGCGGTTGGTTCCTTTGGGGCAGGTCAGAGCCGCTTGTTGGGGTTTGATCTGGGGTTGTGGGCGGCTTTTGCCGTGGCGATTGGGATGGGGTTGTTCATGAGGCGGCGGCGGTTTGAGCAGGTTGGCTGAAACAAGGGGGCAGATTTGCCCTGTGGCGAGGGAGTTTGCTCCCGCTTGACCGGACTGGCGTTCCAGTGCGCAGCACGCATGGAAAACATCAGAAATAAATCCACATCTATTGGATGCTAGCAATGTATAGCCAAAGCTAGCTTGTTAGGCTAGCTTTGGCTATATTTCTATAGATTTTGCTATTTTGTGAGGTCGACATGGATCCCTACCGTAATCCGTTTGCGCCCGGCGCGGGCAGCAGGCCCCCTGAATTGGCGGGGCGCGACCAGATTCTTGAGGCAGCAAGAATTGCCTGTGGACGGGCCATCAATGGGCGAAGTGCGCGTTCCATCATGCTCCTTGGGTTGAGGGGCACGGGTAAGACAGTCCTGTTGAATGAGATAGGAAAAATTGCAAAGCAAGAAGGCCTTCTCGTCTCCAAGGTCGAGTCGCCAGAACGTGAAAGCCTTGCGCGTCTTCTTTACCCTGAAATGCGAAAGGTCATGCGCGCGCTATCCAGCGTTGAGGCTGCCAAGCAAATCGCCAATCGTGGGCTGAAAGGGCTTCGCAGTTTTGCATCCATTTTCAAGATTGATATCGGCGGCATCGAGATCGGTGTCGAGCCTGAGCCCGGCCTCGCGGATAGCGGAAATCTTCAATACGATCTTCCAGATCTTTTTACTGTAATAGGTGAAGCGGCACAGGCCGCCGGCAAAGGCTGGGTTCTGCTCATCGATGAAGTGCAATACCTCACCGAAGCAGATCTATCGGCGCTGATTGTCTCTGTCCATCACATGTCGCAAGAAGGGCTTCCGGTATTGCTGGTCGGTGCTGGTCTTCCGCAAGTCGCCCGGCTGGCGGGTGAAGCGAAGTCATATGCCGAGCGGCTTTTCCTTTATCCGGAGGTGGGGGCGCTTGATCAAGCGTCTGCTGTTCAAGCTGTTCAAAAGCCGATCGTGGAGGAGGAAGCCTCTATAGACACTGCAGCTCTGGACAGTATCGTTGATCGGACGCAGGGCTATCCTTTCTTCCTTCAAGAGTGGGCTTCCACGGCATGGAACAACGCCGAGGGGCCTGAAATTACTGTTGACGATGTCGAGCACTCTTATGCCGAGACATTGGCCTCTCTTGACGCGGGTTTCTTCAGGGTCCGCATTGATCGGCTTACACCTTCGGAAGTGCAGTTTGTGAAGACCATGTCCGAGCTGGGTGACGGCCCTTATGCCATCGCTGATATTGCGAAGGCGATGGGACGTTCCCAATCATCACTTGGACCGACTCGGGCCAACATCATTTCCAAGGGTATGATCTACAGCACCGATCACGGTTACCTGAATTTCACGGTTCCACTTTTCGCGGAATATATGCGGCGTCAGGTGTGAAACCTGCAATGTTCCCGAGCAAGCGCCAGCCCATGCCCCCTTCCCCCACCAAACTCCTCTTCCTTCCCGGCGCCTCCGGCAACACCCAATTCTGGCACCCAGTCGCCGAACGCCTGACCCGCCCAGCACAGCAACGCCATATCGGCTGGCCCGGCTTTGGCGACACGCCACCCTCGCCTGAGATCGCCGGCATGCAAGATCTGGCGACCCGCGTGCTGGCCGAAATCGACCAGCCCACCGCGTTGGTGGCGCAATCCATGGGCGGTATCGTCGCGGTGCTGGCAGCGCTTGAACGCCCGGAGCTGATCACACATCTGACGCTGACCGTCACCTCCGGCGGTGTGGATATGTCCGATCTGGACGCGCAGGACTGGCGCCCGGAATTTGCCGCCGCCAACCCCACGCTGCCGAGGTGGTTTCTCGACGACCGCACCGACCTCACGCTGCGGTTGGCCGAGTTGCGCATGCCGGTTCTGCTCCTGTGGGGTGATGCGGACCCGATCAGCCCGGTTCGTGTCGGCCAGCGTCTTGCTCGTCTGCTGCCCCGCGCGGAGCTGCATGTGTTTCCTGGCGCCGATCACAGCCTGGGCTTTACCCACGCCGATGAAGTGGCGAGGCTGATCGACAGGCATCTGGCCTGAGAGTGAGCGGGGCCCCGTCGAGCAGCCCAATCACTCCCGCGCTCCACCCTCCAACCGACCCCGCCGCACCGCCATAATCTGCGGAATCTTCTCCTCGATCCAATTCACCATCACCTCAAGATGCTCCGCCGCCTCCCGCCCCAACGGCGTCAAGCGGTACTCCACATGCGGCGGCACCACCGGCAGCGACTTGCGGTCGACCAACCCATCCGCCTCAAGCTCCTGCAACGTCTGCGACAGCATCTTCTCACTGACCCCGCCGATCTTGCGGCGCAGTTCGCTGAAGCGGTGCATCCCACCCAGCAAAATGACCAGCACCAGCACGCCCCAGCGGCTGGTCATGTGCTTGAGAATCTCCCGAGAAGGGCAGTCGGCGCTCAGTACATCGCCGCGTCGAACAGCGGCGCTGAACGACTCGGAATTTTCGGTGGCTGTGTCCACGATACTTACCTTTATGTACGTACTTACAAAAAGTTACCTTGGTCCCTAGGATGGCTTTTCGTCCTTTCCCCATCAAGGTATTTGTCATGATCGCCATCACCGGAGCCTCCGGCCAACTGGGCCGTCTCGTTATCCAGTCCTTGCTTGAACGCGTGCCCGCCGGGCAAATCGTCGCCCTGGTCCGAGACCCCGGCAAAGTCCAGGACCTGGCCGCACGGGGCGTGGTGGTACGCACCGCCGACTACAACCAACCGGCCACATTGACTGCCGCGCTCAAAGGCGTCGATAAACTGCTGTTGATCTCCTCCAATGAACTGGGCAGCCGCGCCGCCCAACACCGCGCCGTGATCGATGCCGCCAAGGCCGCAGGTGTCTCGCTCCTGGCCTACACCAGCGTCCTGCACGCCGACACCTCCACCCTGGGCCTGGCCGCTGAACACCGCGATACCGAAGCCGCCTTGAAAGCCTCGGGCGTGCCCTACGTCTTGCTGCGCAACGGCTGGTACGCCGAAAACTACCTGGCGAACGTACCAAGCGCCGTGGAACATGGCGTCCTGCTCGGCAGCGCCGGCGAGGGCCGCATCAGCTCCGCGCCCCGTGCCGACTACGCCCAAGCCGCCGCGGTGGTGCTGACCACTGAAGGGCAGGCGGGCAAGGTCTATGAACTGGCGGGGGACAGCAGCTACACCTTGACTGAACTGGCTGCGTTGATCAGCCAGAAAACGGGTAAGCCGGTGGTTTATCAGAATTTGCCGCAGGCTGAGTTTGAGGGGGTGTTGATCAGTGTGGGACTGCCGGCGGGGTTGGCGGCGTTGCTGGCGGATTCTGATGCGGCGGCGGCGAAAGGGGCGTTGTTTGATGAGAGTGGGGTGTTGGGGCGGTTGATTGGGCGGAGGACTACGGCGGTTGGGGAGTCTTTGGGTTAATTAGCCGAACCAAGGGCAGGACAATGGATTCGCGTGCCGGTCGGGATAAACCGGCACGCAGTGGGTGATGAGACCCACGGACGAAAAGCTACCTGAGCCCCCGACAGCGGCTCGAACTCCCGTGGCGAGGGAGCTTGCTCCCGCTTGAGTGCGAAGCACTCATAAAGAGGCTGTAGTGGTCTAATGAAACCGGACACCCATTTAGGCGAGAATGCTCGCCAGATAGAGGTGTCTGATGACCAAGCAACGTCGTTCCTTTTCCGCTGAATTCAAACGCGAGGC
>NZ_RQJK02000028.1:0-86509 GCF_022342325.2 Pseudomonas sp. AF32
CTCTTGGTGGGGGTGGTCTTGCTCGGGAAATCGTTTTTTCGGTCGGGAATTTCCATCTAACACCCCCCTTCCCCGAACAACCCCGCTCCCACAGTGGCGCGTCAGTTACCCAGGAACTCCAACAATGCGGTGGTCACGGCGGCTGGGTTCTCCAGGTTGGAGATATGCCCCGCATCGGGAATCAGAATATGGGGGCAGCGAATCAGCTCGGCCATTTCCTGGGACTCGGACGGCGGACGGGGTTTGTCCTGGTCGCCGCACATGACCCGCGTACGCCGAGGGTCCAGTTCACGCAGGCGTGGCAGGATGTCGTCCCGACCGAAGATGATCCGGCCAAGCGGCACGATGCTGTCGCGCAAGCGGTCGGTCGGGAGAGCCGCCAGGGTGGCGCGGAACTGCTGGTACAGCGGTGATTGCGGGTCGATGCCCGGCCGGAAGAAGATCGGCACGATAATGTCCAGCAACGGCTCGGGGATGCTGCCATTGGCTTCGATCTTGTCGAACAGCGAAAAATAATACTGGCGGGTCGGCTCCGGCTCGACGCCCACGTAGGTGTCCATCAAAACCAGTGCCTGGACCCGTTTCGGCGCCGCGAGCGCCAGCCGCGCGCCCCACATCCCGCCCACCGAAAGTCCTACCAGGCTGAAGCAATCGATGCTCAGGTAATCCATCAATTCCGTCATCTGGCGGGCCAGGTCATCGAGGGAGCTCATACCCTCGGGCAAGCGCCCGGATTGACCATGCCCCCACAGATCCGGGGCGATGATGCGGAAGTGCCGGGACAACGCCTCGATCTGCGGCGCCCACATGGCGTGATCCCACAAATAGCTGCCGCCCAGTACCACCACAGGGCCGCGCCCCTGGTCCAGGTAATGGAGCGGTTGTCCGTCAATGTTGGCAAAGGGCATCGATGACCTCCTTGTTGAATATGGAAAACCGCGACAGCCTGACGTGACAAAGCGCACGCCGTCAATCGCCGCTTGCCTGGACGGACCTGTAAGACCTGACAGTAGTTTTGCCGGGGCGCTGGCGATAGGGTGAAGACCCGACATCGATGGGTGGAGAACCGTCATGACCAAGGCCGAGCTTCAAGCGTTCGCCCAGGCGCAAGTTGATCTCTTGAGACCGAAAGCCGTGGATACCACGAAGGCTTCGGGGCAGAGGGCCAAAGGAAAGCTGCTGTTTTTTGAGGCGTTGCTGGCGGTTTATGGCAACACCCAGACCTCGGAGCAGTTCGGGTTGCTGGATGCCGTCAATGACACCTTTCAGGAAATCGGCGCCTTTGCTTCCGGCGTGACCTTCTTCAGCAAGCCAGAAGAATGTTGCCAAAGCTGATGGCCTCATCGCGGGCAAGCCTTGCTCCCACACGTCCTGTGTACACCGATCCATATGTGGATACAGATACCTTGTGGGAGCAAGGCTTGCCCGCGATGAAGCCATCAAAGCCCTTGTCTACATACCCTCCAGCTCCGCCATCAAGTCATTCAACCGATCCACTTTCTCCTCGGTGATTTCTCCGGCCGCCAGCCCTTCGATGTACGCGGCCAGTTCCTCCACGGTGCTGCATTCGAACATGGCTCGCAGCGGTACATTGCGTTGCAGGACCTTTTGTACTCGTGAGGCAATTTGCGTCGCCAGCAACGAATGGCCGCCCAGTTCGAAGAAGTTATCCCGCACGCCCACCCGCTCGACCTTCAGCACCTGTGCCCAGATATCCGCCAGGGTCTGCTCCAGCCCGGTACGGGGTGCCTGGTAATCCTGGCTGTGCAACTGGCCGATTTCCAGGGCCGGCAAGGCGTTGCGGTCGAGCTTGCCGTTGGCGTTGCGAGGCAGGCATTCAAGCCATAGCCAGTGCAGCGGCACCATGTATTCCGGCAGTTCCGCCCGCAGACGCTGCTTGATGCGCTCCAGGCGTTCGGTCGCTTGCAACATTGAATCCGAAGCGACCAGGTAGCCCACCAGATGCTTGCCGTTGACACCCTCCTGTACCCCCACCGCCGCATCCCGCAGCTCCGGCTGCTCATGCAGTCGCGCCTCGATTTCCCCCGGTTCGATGCGGTAGCCCCGGATCTTGACCTGGTGGTCGATGCGCCCGACGTACTCCAACACACCATCGCTGCGCCGACGCGCCAGGTCACCGGTGCGGTACAACCGCTCCCCCGGCGTGCCGAACGGGTTCGGCACGAACACCGGGGCGGTGCGCAATGGATCGCCGACGTAACCGCGCCCGACGCCGGTACCCGCCACGCACAGCTCACCCACGGCCCCCAGCGGTACCAGGTCCAGCGCACCGTCGAGCAGGTACAAACGGTTATTGTCGGTGGGCGTGCCGATGGGCAGGTAGCTGCCACGGGTCGACGCCATATCGACGCGGAAGAACGCCACATCATCGGAGCACTCTGCCGGACCGTAGGCGTTCACCAGGCCGATGTCCGGGTAACGCGACAGCCATTGACGGGCCAGTTCCGGCGGCATCGCTTCGCCGGTGGGCAACATCCAGCGCAGGCCGTCCATGCCGACATGCTCCTGGGCCAACATGCCCTGGATCAGCGACGGCACACTCTCCAGCACGGTGATTGCCTGGCGCTGGACATGCATCAGCAACCCTTGCGGATCATGGGCGATGGCGTTGGGCACGATGTCCACACGAGCGCCGAACAACGGCGCGGCGAGGAACTGCCAGACCGAAATATCAAAGCTCTGGGAAGCCGTCTGGGCGATCACGTCGGACTCGCTCAACGCCAGGTAAGGCACCTTGCTGAGCTGGTTATTGAGCATGCCGCGCTGCTCCACCATCACGCCTTTGGGCTGCCCGGTGGATCCTGACGTGTAGATCACATAGGCGAGGTTGTCCGGACCACTGTAGACACCAGGGTTCTGCGGCGAAACATCGCTGGCCTGGACGGCTTCCCACACCAGCAGCTTCGGCCGCTCGGAACAGGGGAATTCGTCGAGCAGCGCCACGGCCTGGGCGTGACAGGCCTGGGTGCAGACCAAAAGCGGTGTGCGGCTCATGGCCAGGATCCGCCCCAGGCGCTGGTTTGGCAGGCCGGGATCCAGCGGCAGGTAACCGGCACCGGCCTTGAAGCTGCCGATGATCATGCCCAGCAGATCCAGGCCCCGCTCGGCCAGCAGCGCCACCGGTTGATCGAGGCCCACGCCGGCAGCGATCAAGACATGGCCGAGGCGGTTGCTGCACAGGTTCAACCCGGCGTAGCTGTGCTGCTGGTCAAGACAGGTGGCGACGATGCGTTGCGGATGGGCGGCGACCCGGGCCTCGAACAGCTCGACGTAACTGCGGTCCAGTGGATATGCCCGCTCGCTCTGGTTGCAACCTTCGATCAGGAAATCCTGTTCCTCAACACCCACCAGTGGCAGCTCGGCCATGTCACCGTGCAACCCCTCCATCAAGGCCAACAGCAAGCGCTTGAACTCACCCAGCAGCCCCTGGACGGTTGGCTCATCGAAATAACGCTGGTCGTAGGACAGGTGCAAGCCCAGGTCATCCCCCGGATAACAAACCGCCGTCAGCGGGAAGTTGGTGTGGGTGCGACCGGAGTCCGAGGTGGCGTTGAGGCTCCGGGCGCGGTCCAGCACCGAAACCTCCACCGGCGCGTTTTCGAACACGAACAGGCTGTCGAACAACGGCTGGCCCTTGGGCAGCTCACTGACTTCCTGGATGCTCACCAGCGGCAGGTATTCGTACTCGCGCAGGTGCATGTTGCTGTCCAGCAGTTCGCCCAGCCATTGGCGCACCGTGCGGCGCTGATGTTCCTCGGGTATCCGCACCCGCAACGGGACGCTGTTGATGAACAGCCCCACGGTACGTTGCATCTGTGGCAGTTCCACGGGGCGTCCGGCCACGGTGACCCCGAACAGCACGTCCCGGTCGCCGCTCACCCGCCGCAGCACCAGGGCCCACGCCGCCTGGGCGAAGGTGTTGACCGTCAGTTGGTGGGCCTGGGCCAGTTCCCGCAGTCGTGCGCCGTCCCGTGGGTCGAGTCGGGTGTAGCAATCGCCGACGACCATGCCGCCGCTGTCACCGGCGTGTTCGCGCAGGAACGGCCGGTCGCCGGGGATTGGCGTGGTCCGTTCGAAACCTTGCAGATTGTGCTTCCACCACTGCCGGGCCTCGGCCAGGCTCTGACGTTGCAGCCAGCCGATGTAGTCGCGGTAGCGCGGCGGCATCGCCAGGCGAGGCTCACGGTGTTCGCCAAGGGCGGTGTAGAGCTCGAAGAAATCATCCATCAGCAACGAACGGCACCACGCATCGATCAGGATGTGGTGGTTGCTCATCATGAACCAGTAGCGCGTCGCGCCGACCCGGATCAGCCGCAGATGGAACGGCGCCTGGCTCAGCAGATCGAAACCGGCTTCGCGCTCGCGCTTGAGCAGCGCCTGGAGCTTTTCTTCCTGCTGGTCCTCGGGTACTTCGCGCCAGTCGAGATAATCCACGGGCGTGTTACCGGGCTTGTGGATGATCTGCAGCATGTCTTCGCCGACGTTCCAGCAGAACGAGGCGCGCAAGGCTTCGTGACGGGCGACGACCGCCTGCCAGGCCTGGGCGAAACGCTGGGGGTCCAGATCGCTGTCGATGCGGTAGCGGTCCTGCATGTAGTACAGGCCCGTGCCCGGCTCCAGCAGGGTGTGCAGCAACATGCCCTCCTGCATCGGGGTCAGCGGGTAGACGTCTTCGATCTGGGCCGCCGGTACGGGCAGGCTGTCGAGCTGGTCCTGGGTCAGTTTCGCCAGCGGGAAGTCCGATGGCGTCAGGCCGCCCGCCTCGCCTGTCAGGCAATGGGCGATCAGAGCGTGCAATTGGTCAAGGTAGGCATCGGCCAGGGCGGCGATGGCCTGCCGGTCGTGGCGCTCGCCACTGAACGTCCAGCGCAGCACCAGCTCGCCACCACTGACCTGACTGTCGACACTCAATTCGTTGGGCAGCGGCGAATCGGGATCATGGATCGCCCCCAGCGGTGCGTCCAGCGGTTGGAACAAGGCGTCGTGGCCCAGGGTCTGGTCGAGCTGCCCCAGGTAGTTGAAGGTAATGGACGCTTGCGGCAGAGCTGCCATCGCCTCGCGAGTGGCCGCGTCGGCCAGGTAGCGCAGCACACCGTACCCGAGGCCCTTGTGGGGCACGGCGCGCAGTTGCTCCTTGATGGCCTTGATCGATGCGCCGAGATCTTCACCCGACGGGCTCAGGCGCACCGGATAGACACTGGTGAACCAACCCACGGTGCGGGTCAGGTCGAGGTCATCGAACAGCGCCTCTCGACCGTGGCCTTCGAGTTGGACCAGCGCCGACTCATGACCGCTCCAGCGGCACAGCACCCTCGCCAGTGCCGTCAACAACAGGTCATTGACCTGGGTGCGGTAGGCGCTCGGTGCCTGTTGCAACAATTGCCGCGTGCGCTCGGCGTCCAGGCGCACGCTGACAGTTTGCCCGTGACGCTCTTGAAGACCACCGTCAGGGTGGGCGCAAGGTAATGCCACAGCCGGACCACTCAAGCGCTCCTGCCATCCGCCCAGTTCCTCGCGCAGGGATTCACTGCCGGCGTAGGCCTGCAAGCGTGCCGCCCAGTCACGGAACGGGCTGGTCTTGGCTGGCAGCCGCACCTGTTGCCCAGCGCTGATCTGGCGATAGGCGATTTGCAGGTCCTCCATCAACACACGCCACGACACCGCGTCGACCACCAGGTGGTGAATGACGATCAGCAGGCGCTGCCGCCCGTCGGGCACCTGCACCAGCACCGCCTTGAGCAACGGACCGCCCGACAAGTCCAGGCTACGTTGGGCCTGTTCGAACAAAGCTTCGCAGTGCTCCACAGACTCGACGGACAACGACTGCAACAACGCAGCATCCGACACCGGCCGATGTTCGGCGCGCCAGTGACCGGCGGCCTCATCAAAGCCCAGGCGCAAGGCATCGTGCTGCTGGAAAACAGCCCGCAACGCTTGTTCCAGCGACTGAAGATCCAGGATCGTGGCCGGCTCCAGCAACAGCGCCTGGTTCCAATGCTGTCGATGGGGGATAGGGCGCTCGAAGAACCAATGCTGGATCGGTGTCAATCCCGACTCGCCGCTCAACAGGCCCTGTTCGGCGCTGACCTGCTCGCTACGGGTGGCGACAGCCGCCAGGGTCTGCACCGTCTGGTGTTGGAACAAGTCACGAGGCGTGAAGTGAATACCCTGCTGCCGAGCCCGGCTGACGACCTGGATGGACAGGATCGAATCGCCGCCCAATTCGAAGAAATTGTCGTTGAGGCCGACCTGCCCCACGTTCAGCACTTCGCACCAGATGGCCGCCAGGGTCTGCTCCAGGGCATTGCTCGGCGCCACATAGCGTTGACGATTGAGCTCTGGGTCCGGCGCCGGCAAGGCACGGCGGTCGAGCTTGCCGTTGGCGGTCAGCGGCATGCTCGCCAGCAGGATCAGGTGCGTGGGCACCATGTAGTCTGGCAGTTGCGCCTTGAGATGGGTCTTCAGGGCTTCGCGCAGGATCGCTTGTTGGTCGGCATCTTGTGCGGCGACGTCCGTCACCAGATAGGCAGCCAACTGCTTGCCCCCCGGCATGTCGAGCGCCAGTACCACGGCCTCGCGCACCGCAGCGTGTTCCAGCAGGCGGGTTTCGATTTCCCCCAGTTCGATACGGAAGCCGCGGATTTTCACCTGGTGGTCGATGCGCCCCAGGTATTCGACCAGACCATCGGCACGCTGGCGCACCAGGTCGCCGGTGCGGTAGAGCCGTCCACCGTCGGTGCCGAACGGGTCGGCGACAAAACGTTCGGCGGTCATGCCCGGACGCTGGTGATACCCCTGGGCCAGCCCGGCGCCACCGACATACAGCTCGCCGGTCGCCCCTTGTGGCACCAAGGCGAGATCGGCGTCGAGGATATAGGCCACCCGGGCGCCGACCACGCTGCCGATCGGCACGCTGCCCGCGCCCTCCTCCAACTGCTCGGGCGCCAGGCACGCCAGTGGCATGACGACGGTTTCCGTCGGCCCATAGGCGTTGAAAAACAGTGCCGGAGTAAACGCTGCTCGAATGCGCTGCAGATGCTCTCCGGTCAAGGCCTCACCGCCGGTGATGCACATGCGTACGGGCAGCGTTTGCCCCTGGGACGCCAGCCATTGGGCAAGCTGGCTGCCGTAGCTGGGCGTGAAACCGAGCACATTCACGCCCTGTTCACGGATCAATCCGCAGATTTCCTGGGCGTCCCATTGCCCCTGGGCTCGCAGTACCACATGGGCACCGCTGAGCAGCGGCACCAGCAGGCGCTCGGTGGCGGCGTCGAAGTTGATGGAATAGAAATGCAACTCGCAATCATCCGGGCGCATGCCGAAACGCTGAATCACCGCCCGGCAATGCATGGCGATTTCACCGTGAGACACCACCACGCCCTTGGGCTTGCCGGTGGAGCCTGAGGTGTAGATCAGATAGGCCGGGTGTTGTGGCAGATTGACCAATGGCAACGCCTGTTCCGGGTATTGCGCCAGGGCCGTCGTGTCCTCTTCCAGGCACCAGCGCCCGACGCCGTCCGGCAACGGGCCCAGGGCCTGGAACATCGCCCGGTCGCTGAGTAGCAATCCGACGCCGCTGTCTTCGATCATGTAGTGCAAACGATCCAGCGGGTATTCCGGGTCCAGCGGCACGTACGCGCCGCCGGCCTTGAGAATCGCCAACAGGCCAATGACCATCTCCAGCGAGCGTTCCAGCGCCAGGCCCACCCGTACCTGGGGCCCGACACCGCGCTCACGCAGCATCCAGGCCAGGCGATTGGCGCGCCTGTCGAGTTCGCCATAGCTCAGGGTCTGGCCGGCAAAGGTCAGGGCCGGTGCCTCGGGACGGACCTGGGCCTGTTCGCTGAACAGGGGGTGCAGGCACTGGTCCAGGCGGTGGGCGCCGGGTTCAGCGCCGAGGCTGCGCGACAGTTGTTCCCGCTCGCTGGCGTCCAGCAGCGGCAGCTCGCTCAGGCGCCGGGTCGGATCGTCCAGCAGCGCCTCCAACAGGTTGCGCCAATGCCCGGCCATGCGCGCGATGCGTGGTTCATCGAACAGGTCGGTGCTGTAGGTCAGGCAGCAACCCAGGCGATGATCCAGCTCGGTGACCTCCAGGTTGAGATCGAACTTGGTGGCCCGCGCATCGTTGACCAGATACTCCACCGTCATCCCGGCCAATGTGCGGCTCTGTTGGAATTCCCAGCGCTGCACGTTGCACATCACCTGGAACAGCGGGTTGTAGGCCGCGCTGCGCGGCGGTTGCAGAGCCTCCACCAGATGGTCGAACGGCAGGTCCTGGTGGGACTGGCCTTCGATCACCGTGTGACGCACCTGCTCGAACAGCTCGCCCACCGACATCTGCCCGTCCAGTTGGCAGCGCAGCACCTGGGTGTTGAGGAACGCACCAATCAGCCCTTCGCTTTCCGGCCGGATACGGTTGGCCACCGGCGCCCCGATGCGCAGGTCAGTCTGCCCGCTGTAGCGATAAAGCAGCACAGCCAGGGCGGCGGTCATGGTCATGAACAACGTCAGGCCGTGTCGGGCGTTGAACTCGCGGACCCTGGCGGCCAGATCGTCGCTGAGGTCGAAACGCAACAGCTCGCCGCGATGGCTCTGCACCGGCGGGCGCGGACGGTCACTGGGCAGTTCCAACAGTGGATGTTCATGGCCCAGTTGCGTGGTCCAGTAGTCCAGTTGCCGTTGGCGCTCACCGGATTCCAGCCACTGGCGCTGCCAGACGCTGTAGTCCAGGTATTGCACGGGCAGCGGCTCCAGGGGCGACTCGCGGTCGTCAATGAAGGCTTCGTATAGCGCACTCAGCTCTCGGGCGAAAATGTCCATCGCCCAGCCTTCGGTGACGATGTGGTGCAGGGTCAGCACCAGGTAATGCTCCTGCTCGGCGGTCTTGACCAGGCAAACTCGCAGCAGCGGCCCGGTTTCCAGATCAAAGGGCCGATGGGCCTCGCTGTCGGCCAGTGCCTGCACCCGTTGCTCGCGGACCTCGGCGGCCAGCGTCGAGAAATCTTTCCAGTCCATGCGCAGGCCCGTCTCGCCGTGCACCTGTTGGCGGGGCACGCCATCGACGCTCGGGAAGGTGGTGCGCAGGGTCTCGTGGCGCAGGACCAGCGCCTGCAACGCCGCCTCGAAACGCCCTACGTCCAGCACGCCGCGCAACCGCGCCATGCCGCCCACGTTGTAAGCCGGGCTGTCCGGTTCCATCTGCCAGAGGAACCACATCCGTTGTTGGGAATAGGACAGCGGCACCGGTTGGCTGCGGTCGACTTTCTCGATGGGCGGCTGGCGGTTGGTCTGGCCGCTGGCCTGGATCGAGCGTACCTGTTCGGCAAACGCCCCCAGCTCACTGGCCTCGAACAGCGTCCGTAGCGGCAACTCGACGTTGCAGGCCTGGCGGGTGCGGGAAATGATCTGGGTCGCCAGCAACGAATGGCCGCCAAGGGCGAAAAAATCGTCCCGCAAGCCAATCCGGGAAAGACCCAGCACCTCGCCCCAGATGCCGGCGAGCTGACGCTCCAGGGCACTGACCGGCTCGACGTGCTCGCGCCCTTGCCATTGCGGTTCGGGCAAGGCCCGGCGATCCAGCTTGCCGCTTGGCCCCAGTGGCATGGCGTCCAGGCGCATCAGTTGGGCCGGTACCATGTATTCCGGCAATTCGGCGGCTAGCGCCACCTTGAGCCGGTTGCCGAGGTCATCCTGGGCCTCGGTGACATCCGGTGCGGTGTAATAGCCGATCAACTGCGGGCCGGCCGAGGTATCGCGCACCAGTACGACCGCCTGGGCAACGCCCTCCTGGGCCAGCAATCGCGCTTCGACTTCCTGCGGCTCGACCCGGAAGCCCCGCAGCTTGACCTGCTGATCGAGGCGGCCGAGGTATTCGATCACCCCGTCGGCGCTCCAGCGCGCCCGATCGCCGGTGCGATACAGGCGCACACCGGCCACGCCCAGCGGATCCGGGACAAAACGCTCGGCACTCAAGCCCGGCCGACCGAGATAACCTCGGGCCAGGCCCAGGCCGCCGATGCACAGTTCGCCCGCGACCCCGGCCGGCACCGGATTGAGTTCGCTGTCCAGTACACGACACGCCACGTTGCCCAGTGGACGACCGATAGGCGAGCGCTCGCCATCGGCCTCGCTGCATTGCCAATGGGTGACGTTGATGGCCGTTTCGGTCGGACCATAGCGGTTGTGCAGTTGCGCCGCCGGCAGTTGTGCCAGCACCCGGTTGCGCAATTCGGCCGGCAAGGCTTCGCCACCGGAAAACACCCGGCGCAGGCTGGTGCAGCGAGCGCTCAACGGCTCATCGATAAACAGGCTGAGCAACGGCGGCACGAAGTGCAGCGTGGTTACGCCGAACTGCTGGACCAGCTGGGCAATACGATGCGGATCGCGGTGTTCGCCGGGGCCGGCCAGCACCAACCGGCTGCCGGTGATCAGCGGCCAGAAACATTCCCACACCGACACGTCGAAGCTGATCGGTGCCTTTTGCATCAACACATCGGTTTCATCCAGGCCATAGGTGGCCTGCATCCATTGCAGGCGTTCGGCCAGGGCGGCGTGGGTGTTGCCGACGCCTTTGGGCTGGCCCGTGGAGCCAGAGGTGTAGATCACGTAGGCCATATGATCGCCCTGCAGATGCAGGCCCGGCGGGTTGCCCGGCCATTGCTCCAGGTGCAGCGCATCCAGGGCGATCACACTGACGCCCTCACAGGCCGGCAAACGTTCGAGCAGCGCGGTCTGGGTCAACAACAAGTCGACACCGCTGTCCTGGAGCATGTAGGCCAGGCGCTCGGCGGGATAATCTGCGTCCAACGGCACGTAGGCCCCCCCGGCCTTGATGATTGCCAGTACGCCAATGAGTAACTGCGGCGAGCGCTCGGCGGCAATCGCCACGCACACATCAGGGCCGACGCCTTTGTCCCGCAGATAGTGCGCCAGGCGATTGGCCTGGGTGTGCAGGTCGGCATAGGTCATTTCGCCGCCGTCCCAAAGCAGCGCGGTGCGACTCGGCGTACGCCGGGCCTGTTCGTTCAGCCACTCCGGCAGCCAGTGCGCCGCCGGTGTGCACGGGGCAACGCTCCACTGCTGCTGTTGCGCATGTTCCTCCTCAGTCAGCAGTGGCACATCACCAATGGCTTGTCGTGGATCGGCGCAGACGGCTTGCAACAGGTTGCAGAAATGTCGCGCAAGACGCGCGATGGTCGCGGCGTCGAACAGCTCGTCGGCGTAGTCGAACGACAGCGTCAGCCGCCCGTTGCGATCCTCTTCGCTGTGCAGCTGCAAGTCGAACTTGGCTTCACGGCTGTGCCACGGCAACTCATCGGCCAGCAGCCCCGGCAGGCGACGCAGGGCACCCAGGTCTCGTTGCTGATGGTTGAACATGACCTGGAACAGGCCATGATCCCGAGCCTGCGGGAACGCTTCGAGCAATTGTTCGAAAGGCAGGTCCTGATGGGCCTGGGCACCCAGCGTGGCCTCCCGGGCCTGGGCCAGCAACGCGGCGAACGACTGGCGCGAATCGACCTGCCCGCGCAGCACCTGGGTATTGATGAAAAAGCCGATCAACCCTTGGGTTTGCAGGCGCGGGCGGTTGGCGTTGGGCACGCCGACGCGGATATCCGCCTGACCGCTATAGCGCTGCAACAAGGCCTGAAAGGCCGCCAGCAACAGCATGAAGGGGGTCGCCTCATGAGCCTGGGCCACCTGGCGCACGGCATCGCCGACGCGCTTGTCCAGGCGCAAGCCATAACGGGCGGCGCTGCGACGGCGTTGGGCAGTGCGAGGATGATCCGTGCTCAGGGTCAGGACCGGCTGTTCATCGCCCAGTTGCTGTTTCCAGTACGCCAATTGGCGCTCGGCCTCACCCTGGGCGAGCCACTGGCGTTGCCAACAGCCATAGTCGCCATACTGCAAGGGCAACGGCGCCAGCGTAGCGACCTGTCCCTGGAACGCAGCGGCGTACAACCGGGAAAACTCATCGACCAGCACGTTCATCGACCAGCCATCGGCAATGATGTGATGCATCGTCACCAGCAGTTGGTGATCGTCTTCGTCGAGGCGCAACACGGTGACCCGTAGCAGTGGCCCTTTTTCCAGATCGAATGGCGCAATCGCTTCATCTTCCCGAATCTGCCCGGCCCGGGCCTCGCGCTGGTCGGCCGGCAGATCACTCAGGTCGATCCGTTGCAGGGTGAATTCAGTGGCCGGGTCGATCTGTTGCAAAGCCACGCCATCGCGCTCCAGGAACCGCGTGCGCAGGGACTCGTGGCGCTCGGCCAGTTGCTGGAAGCTGGACCGCAATGCGCTTTCGTCGAGCTCCCCGCGCAGGTGCAAGCCGCCGGGGATGTTGTAGGCGCAGCTCGTCGGGTCCAACTGCCAGGTGATCCACAAGCGGTTCTGGGCCAGGGACTGGGGCAATGCCTCATGACGCGGCAACGGGTTGATCGTGTTCCGGGGCGGGTTGTCGTCCTGTTGTCGGTTCTCCACGGCGGCCGTGAAAGCGTTGAGCGTTGGCGCCTCGAACAGCAGCCGCAGGTCCAGCGTGACGCCCAGGGTTTCGCGCAGCCGCGCAACCATCTGGGTGGCGGTGATGGAGTTGCCCCCCAGCAGGAAAAAATGATCGTCCCCCTGCACTTCGTCCACCTGCAACAGCTCGCGCCAGACGAGGGCGATCTGCGCCTGCAACGGCGAGGCCGACTCCGCCCCATGGGCACTTGCGACCTCGGTCAAGGGGAATTGCGCATAGCTGTCCAGGCTGCCATCGGCCAGGCGGGTGCGGCACGCCGAGCGTTGCAACTTGCCGCTGGAGGTCTTGGGCAAGGCACCGGGATTGAGCAGTACTACCACGCTCGGCGCTTGCTGGCAGGCGTCGGCCACAACCTGGCGGATCGTCTTGATCAGCGCCTCGGGTGGCAGGATCTTCTGCACGCTGCGGCTGATTTCCGCCGCAATGCCAATCCCTTCCTCCGCGCCGTTGTTTACCGCAAATGCCGCCACCCGGCCTTTGCGCACCACCTCCACTTCACGCTCGATGGTCTGCTCGATGTCCTGGGGATAGAGATTGTGCCCACGCACGATCAGCATGTCTTTCAGGCGGCCAGTGATGAACAGCTCACCGTCATGGAAGAACCCCAGGTCGCCGGTGCGCAGCCAGGTACGGCCTTCATGCTGGACGAACGTCTTGGCAGTGGCCTCGGGATTACGCCAATAACCGTGGGCGATGCTCGGCCCGGTGGCCCAGACTTCGCCCACCTGTTGATCGGCCAACGGTTGCCGCGTGTTGGGTTCGACGATCAGCACCCCGTGTCCGGGCTGGCCGATACCGCAGCTCATCACCGCGCTGCCCTGCCCCGGCTCGGCGCGGTTTTGCGCCAATGCCGCGTCGTCTATGCGCAATGAAGGAATGCCGTGGCTGCGGGGCGTGCCGGCGACAAACAGAGTGGCTTCCGCCAGACCATAGGACGCCATGAAGTTATCCGAAGTGAAACCACACGGCGCAAACTTCTCGGCGAAGCGTTCCAGGGTGTCGAGGCGAATCGGCTCGGAGCCCGAATAAGCCACCCGCCAGCCGCTCAGGTCGAGGCGCTGCAAGGCCGAGTCGCTGACCCGCTCGCTGCACAACCGATAGGCGAAGTCCGGGCCACCGCTGATGGTGCCGCCGTATTCGCTGATCGCTTCCAGCCAACGCAACGGCCTGGCCAGGAAATCCGCCGGCGACATCAACACGCATGGCACGCCACTGAAGATCGGTTGCAGCAGGCCGCCGATCAACCCCATGTCGTGATACAGCGGCAACCAGCTGACGATAACGTCATCGGGATTCAAGTCGATGCCGAAGCCCTGGCGGATCAACAGTTCATTGGCGACCAGATTGCCGTGACTGACCTGCACGCCCTTGGGCAATGCAGTGGAGCCGGACGTGTATTGCAGGAAAGCGATGTCATCGTCCTGGAGCGTCGGCGCGACCCATTGTCCAGCGCAAGCCGGGTCGAGGCGGTCGACGCACAGCAGCGGTGGCGCCGATTCGATGGCCTGCAAGGGTTCGCTCAGATCGCTGCTGGTCAGCAGCAGGCGAGGCTCGGCGTCGGCGATGATCGACAGCAGGCGTTCCTGGTGATGGCGACGGGCGGACTCCGGCGGGTAGGCCGGCACGGCGATCACCCCGGCGTACAGGCAACCGAAAAACGCCGCGACGTAGTCCGGGCCACTGGGAAACAGCAACACCGCACGATCGCCAGGCGTGGCGTCGGCTTGCAAGGCGGCGGCGATGGTCCGGGCACGCAGATCAAGATCGCGATAACTCAGCACCACATTCTGTTCCGGCGTCTGTGCCAGGAAGCGCAAGGCTACTCGGTCCGGCGTCAAGGCGGCGCGGCGCTGGAGGGCATGGGCCAGGGTGCGGGGAAGTTCGAACGCGTCGGTCATGGGGGTTCCTGCCTGAAATTCGGCTTGCAAGTTGTCCCCCAAGGAACGGACAACACAGGCAAATAATTAGTCAGGGGCGCTGCGCTGCAGACCGTTCGACGACCACGTCTCCTGCGGCAACGGGTCGCAGCGCCCGCGCCGGACCGCAGCTCATCAATAATTCTTTTTCTCAATTGACAATAATTATCATTAAGCCTAATTTGGCGCTCGATGTGCAGGACGGAACCGACGATTGGCCGCCCTGCTAACTTTTTGCAGCAAGGTGAATTCCATGACGGAACAAGTATCCACAAGCAGGTGCGACTCACCGTTACTTCAGGCGTTCGTCGATAACCGGATGATCCTGGTCAAGATCGCGGCACGTATCACCGGTTGCCGGTCCCGCGCGGAAGATGTGGTACAGGATGCGTTTTTCCGGCTGCAATCGGCGCCCCAGATCACCTCTTCCATCAAGGCTCAGCTCAGCTACCTGTTCCAGATCGTGCGCAACCTGGCGATCGACCACTACCGCAAACAGGCGCTGGAACAGAAATATTCGGGGCCGGAGGAGGAAGGACTGAACGTGGTGATCCAGGGTGCTTCGCCGGAAACGTCTCACATCAACTTTTCCACGCTGGAGCACATTGCGGACGCGCTGACCGAACTGCCCAGTCGCACCCGCTACGCCTTCGAGATGTACCGCCTGCACGGCGTCCCACAGAAGGACATCGCCAAGGAACTGGGGGTCTCGCCGACTCTGGTGAACTTCATGATCCGCGACGCTCTGGTGCACTGTCGCAAGGTGTCGGGGATCCGGGCAGACACCTTTTCCCGGCGCTGAGGCTGGGTGTCAGTCCTGGTGTCATCGCGGGCAAGGCTTGCCCGCGATGACGGCCGGCAGACCACCCCGACCTACATCAACGCACACCGCTCAAAAAACCGCTCGCGCCCAAGGATCATTAGCGCCGCTCGCTTGTGAGGAAAATCGAATTCCTTTTCGCAGTGGAAACACTGGTTGTGCAGGTGGCAGATCATCCGTGCATTGTCGGCACGGGGCTCGGCCACTACGCGCTGGGTGCGGGGGTCATCCAGGAACAGATAGTGCACCAGCGCCGACAGCCAGCTCGCCACCTTGTGCGGGCCCCGGTGCTGCTCTTCGCCCACCAGCATATGAATGCCACGATCGTAATCCGCCGCCTCATAGAACGGCGCGATACGATCCTCCTTGGCCCAATAGGCTTCGAAGTAGGCAAACGGCTGGTCGTCGAAACAACCGATCAGGGTCAGGACCCGTGGGTCGCGCTGCAACTTGTCCAGGTATTCGCGGTGCTGTTCCAGGCTGCCCTCCTCCTGCCAGAAGCTCGCCACCCGGGGACTGTTCTGCCAGCGATTGAAACGCGCCAGGTCCTGCTCGATTTCCAGCGTGCGCAAGGACACCCAGGCCCCCAGACGCGCATCGAAACGCCGATACACTTCGCCGCGAGGCTTCACGGGTCGACGCGGATGCCGCTTGCCGTCCGTAATGACCATCTGCTGCGGATAACTGCCATTGAATGACTCACCCAGCCAGGGTTGCGGCAACTGCCAGAACATCGTGCGCTCGCAAACATATTCGTCGGCCTGCCCGGTGGCCGTCAGAAGGCCACTGAGCAAGGCGTCAACGGGACGCTCAGCGAGGTGCCAGATCAGGCGCTGGCACTGCGGCTCTCGGACAAACAGCCAATAGCAGGCTGCCCAAAGGGCCGGCCCCACGGGACGGTCATTGATTTCTTGCAAATGCACCCGCAGCTCGGGGCCACGATCCAGGCGCAACCGGATCAGCGGAGCACCTTCGAGCATGAGGCTCAGATGGCGCTCGGTTTCATCGGCACCCAAGCGACGCCCACCGGGCAAGGGCAGCATGGTCGGTTGAAAGAGTTCAGGCATGGCAGAGGCTCGCGTGTTCGTCGGTAGTCAACGTGGGACGTGAGCCGGTAGGGGAAATTTAGTCGCCGGTCAATGGCTGTGCATCGGCACCAGCGCGATCTGGTAAGGCTTGAAAATCGCCAACAGTTCGCCGTTGTCCCGCAGCGTTTGCAGCAAGCGGGTAAATGCTTCGCTGGTGATCGGCGCCTGGGGCCGGATCAACGCGTAGTGATGGTAAATCTGGTCGATACGGTCGGATATCAGCAACTGGGGACCTACTTCGGGATTGCGCAAGATGTAATCGTGCAGGTACGAACGGGTCACCAGCGCCATGTCAACGCGCCCACGCAGGACCATCAACAGGTTGCTGTCGTGGGAATACGTCAGCGTGGCGTTGTACTGGCCGATCAGGAATTTGGGATCGGCGTTGAATTCGGCAAAGGCGTAGTGGTAGCCACTGAACAGGGCCAGGCGTTTGCCTCTGAGATCGGCAAAATAGCTTTGCTGGCGATCTGGCAGGCGCTGGGTGACGAAGATTTCCGCGTCTTCCAGGCCCATGTCCACCGCCGTGTGGGGCACGTCCTTCCAGCCCCATTCGGGGTTCTCGAAAATCGCCATGTCCACCCGGCCCTGCTTGAAATCATTGAAGCGGCGCGGGATCGACGTCGGCACCAGCACGAACTGATAGTCGGTCTGGGAGCGATTCAGGGCCTCGACCAGTTGCGGCAACAGGCCGGTGTCGGCTCCATTCTCGGGGCGGACCGTATAAGGTGGAAAATGCGCGGCACCGATACGAACCAATTGCGCCGCCGAAGCGGGCAAGACCAGGAAAACGGCCAGTACGGCCAGTAGAACACGGGAGGTCATCCCCATCGTCGAACACGTCAAGGTCACCCACTCCCCATAAGTCATACATTCAAGCTAGGCGGTTTCAGCCATTTAGCCAGCCACCCGGCCGGCGAATGGGACAGCCCTGTTATTGTTTTTCTTCAAGCACCAGGATCAATGCCTGTTCGGCCAGGTCATCCAGACTCAGACTGCCTTCGGCGCGAAACCAGGTGGTGGTCCAGGACAATGCCCCTGTAAGGAAACGCCGGGTAATGGCCACATCACCGCGAATATACCCGGCATCCTTGGCCTGACCCAACACTTCCAGCCACAACTGCTCATAAATATCGCGCAAGGCCAGCACCTGCCGCTGCCCGTCCTCGGATAACGAGCGCCATTCATAGACCAGCACGGCCATCGCCTCGCCGGTTCCGCCCATGATCGACTGCAGTTCGCAACGGATCAGCGCCAGCACCCGCTCGCGCACACTGCCCGCCTCGGCCAGGGCTGCACGCATCAGCGCAGTGTTGTAGCGGATGGTTTCTTCCATCACCGCCCGCAGAATCTCATCCTTGCTCTTGAAGTGATGGAAGATGCTGCCGGACTGGATACCCACGGCACTGGCCAGGTCACGCACCGTGGTGCGTTCGAAGCCTTTGTTGCGAAACAGGTGAGCGGCTGTCTGGAGCAGCTTGCCGCGCGCGCTGTCCGGATCGGTCAGTTGCCCGAGTTCAACCAACTCCCGCATCACCCTGAGGGCTTTTTGCTCATCCACCCTTTCTCTCCTAGGCTGTGTACGAAATTGTTTGAAACGCAGGTTAGGCAAGGCAAAAACCGGCGAGGAAGCGGAGTTGACTGGTTGTCAATGAGCATTCCGAGCCGGTTTTTAACGCCGCATAACCAAGTTTCAAGCGATTTCGTACATAGCCTACAGTCGTTCGACGTGGCGCCGGCAATTTAAGCCGGGTGGATCAACCAAGCAAGCGCTCGGGCCAAAGAACTCAACGCCGTTTACATACCAAGCGCTTGCTTGGTAGGCTCGGACCACGTTTGCTGGAGGGATCCCCATGCCAAGCACGATCCGTATCGGTTGCGCCAGCGCCTTCTGGGGCGACACCCGTGTTGCCGCGGCGCAACTGGTCGAAGGTGGAAACCTGGATTACCTGGTGTTCGACTATCTGGCCGAGATTACTCTCTCGATCATGGCCGGCGCACGCTTGAAAGACCCTCGTGCGGGTTATGCCACAGACTTCGTCGAAGTGCTGGCGCCGCTACTCCAGCGTTTGCAGGCTGACGCCATCCGGGTCATCAGCAACGCCGGCGGGGTCAACCCCCAGGCGTGTGCCGCCGCCCTGCAAGCGGCCTGCGACGCCGCGGGCGTGTCGTTGAAGATCGCCGTACTGCTGGGAGACGATCTGCAATCACAAAGCCAACAGCTCGCCGAACAGGGTATCCGCGAGATGTTCAGCGGCGAGCCATTGCCCTGGACCTGCATTTCCACCAACGCTTACCTCGGAGCCCCCGGCATTGTCGAAGCCCTGCGCCTGGGCGCCGATATCGTGATCACCGGGCGCGTGGTGGACAGCGCGGTGGTCAGCGCCGCATTGGTGCACGAATTCGGCTGGGCCTGGCACGACTACGACAAACTGGCCCAGGCCGCATTGGCCGGACACCTCATCGAATGTGGCGCCCAATGCACGGGCGGCAATTTCACCGACTGGCGGGACGTACCGGATTACGAGCACATCGGTTTTCCTATCGTCGAAGTCAGCGCGGACGGCCAGTTCATCGTCACTAAAGTCGAAGGCACCGGCGGGCTGGTCACGCCGCTGACCGTCGGCGAGCAACTGCTCTATGAAATCGGCGATCCGCAAGGCTATCTGCTGCCGGATGTGATCTGTGACTTCAGCCACGTCAGGTTGATCCAGCAAGGCAAGCAGGCAGTACGTGTCCATGGCGCCAGGGGGCTGCCGCCCACCGATCGCTACAAGGTGTGCGCCACCTGGCCAGACGGTTTTCGCTGCACCGCCCTGTGCCTGATTGCCGGCATCGATGCGGTGGCCAAGGCCGAGCGGGTCAGCCAGGCGATTATCGCCAGGACCTCGCAGATGTTCATCCAGCAGGAATGGGCGCCTTACAGCGAAGTGAGCGTCGAATTGCTGGGCAGCGAGGCCACTTACGGTCACCACGGCCAACGCCAGGACAGCCGCGAAGTGCTGATCAAACTGGCGGTGCGCCACCCGGAACGTCAGGCGCTGGTGCTGTTTTCCCGGGAAATCGCCCAGGCTGCCACCGCCATGGCTCCGGGCTTGACCGGTCTGGCGGGCGGCCGCCCGACGGTACAACCGCTGATTCGCCTCTTCTCGTTCCTGATCGCCAAAACCGCCTGCCCACTCGAAATCGAACTCGACGGCCAGCGCCACCCCTGTGCCCTGCCCGTCCCCGAGCCGCTGGAAACCCGCGAATTGCCCGTTGCCCCGCAACTGCCCAAACCCCAGGGCCGGGCCGACGCCAGCGTCCCCTTGGTCAAGCTGGCGGTGGCCCGTTCCGGCGACAAGGGCAACCACAGCAACATCGGCGTGATCGCCCGGGAACCCGAATATTTACCGTGGATCGCCGAGGCGCTGACGCCGGAGGTGATGGTCGACTGGATGAGCCACGTACTCGACCCGTTGCTGGGCCGCGTCGAACGCTGGTACCTGCCGGGCACCCACAGCCTGAATTTCCTGTTGGAAAACGCCCTCGGCGGTGGTGGTGTCGCCAGCCTGCGCATCGACCCCCAAGGCAAGGCGTTCGCACAGCAATTGCTGGAGATCCAGATTCCGGTCCCCCAGGACATCGCCGACCGGGTCAACTGACGCAAACGAGTCCGACAAGGAGGCATGGCCATGCCCGTCATCGAATCGCACCTGGACCCGCACGGCGCCGACTTTGCCCGCAATCATGCGGCGATGCTGACCGCTGTGGAGCAACTGCGCCGACTCGAACAGGCCATGCTGGAGAAAGCCACCCAGGCCCAGGCCCGGTTCGACAAGCGCGGTCAATTGCTGCCGCGTCAGCGCCTGAACCTGCTGCTCGATCCCGGCGCGCCGTTCCTCGAACTGGCGGGCCTGGCCGGCTACAAGCTGCATGAAGACAAGGATGGCAGCGAGGCCGGCGGCGGCCTGATCGCGGGTATCGGCTTCGTCTGCGGCGTACGGGTGTTGGTGGTGGCGAACAACAGCGCCATCAAGGGCGGGACCCTTTCCCCCAGCGGCCTGCACAAGACCCTGCGCCTGCAACAGATCGCCATGGAAAACCGACTCCCACTCATCACCCTCGCCGAGAGCGGCGGTGCCAATCTCAACTACGCCGCGCAGATTTTCATCGAAGGCGCACGCTGCTTCGCCAACCAGGCTCGGATGTCGGCCATGGGCCTGCCGCAGATCACCGTGGTGCACGGTTCGGCCACCGCCGGCGGCGCTTATCAACCGGGCTTGTCGGATTACGTCGTGGTGGTGCGCGACAAGGCGCGGCTGTTTCTGGCCGGACCGCCGCTGCTCAAGGCCGCCACCGGTGAAGTGGCGACCGAGGAGGAACTGGGCGGGGCGCAGATGCATGCCCAAGTGGCGGGCACCGCCGAATACCTGGCTGAGAACGACGCCGACGGTATCCGCCTGGCCCGTGAAATCGTCAGCCTGCTGCCCTGGAATGCACAGTTGCCGCCACGACCTGAACGAAGCTGGGCAGAACCGCGCTACGCTGCCGAAGAACTGTTGGGCGTCGTTCCCGATGATCCGAAGAAACCCTACGATGTGCGCGAAATCATCGCCCGCCTCGCCGACGGCTCGAACTTTCTCGACTTCAAGCGCGAATTCGACCCTCATACGGTCTGCGGCCACTTGCATATTCGCGGCCATGCCTGCGGCGTGATCGGCAACAACGGCCCGATCACACCCAAGGGCGCGAGCAAGGCGGCGCAGTTCATCCAACTCTGCGACCAGAGCCGCACGCCGCTGCTGTTCCTGCACAACACCACCGGGTTCATGGTGGGCACCGAGGCGGAACAGCAAGGCGTGATCAAACACGGTGCCAAGATGATCCAGGCCGTGGCCAACGCCCGCGTACCCAAGCTGACGATCGTGGTGGGCGGTTCCTACGGTGCCGGCAACTACGCCATGTGCGGGCGCGGGCTGGATCCGCGCTTCATCTTCGCCTGGCCCAACAGCCACACGGCCGTGATGGGTGGCGCCCAGGCCGGCAAAGTGCTGCGCATCGTCACCGAAGCCACGCAAATCAGGAACGGCGTCACGCCCGACCCGAAGATGCTGGACCTGCTGGAGCACACCACCGCGCAGACACTCGACAGCCAGTCCACGGCCCTCTACGGCAGTGCCAACCTGTGGGACGACGGGCTCATCGACCCGCGAGACACCCGTACGCTGCTGGGCTACCTGCTGGACATCTGTCACGAGGCCGAGGCCCGCTCACTGCAACCCAACAGTTTCGGAGTCGCCCGTTTCTGACCGCAGCCGCCCAGGAGAGCAACGAACATGATCTTCACCCAGGAACACGAAGCACTGCGGCGCACCGTTCGCCAGTTTGTCGACCATGACATCAACCCCTACGTCGACGAATGGGAAAAGGCCGGGCGTTTTCCAATCCATGAGATTTTCCGCAAGGCCGGCGACTTGGGATTGCTGGGGATCTCCAAGCCGCAAGCCTTTGGCGGCATGGGCCTGGACTACAGCTATTCGATCGTCGCCGCCGAGGCGTTCGGCACCATCCATTGCGGCGGCGTGCCGATGTCCATCGGCGTCCAGACCGACATGTGCACCCCGGCCCTGGCGCGTTTCGGCTCCGATGAACTGCGCGAAACATTCCTGCGCCCGGCCATCCGCGGCGAACAGGTGGGTTGCATCGGCGTGTCTGAAACCGGCGCGGGCTCCGATGTCGCCGGCCTCAAGACCACGGCGCGCAGGGATGGCGACGACTATGTCATCAATGGCAGCAAGATGTGGATCACCAATGCGCCGAGCGCCGATTTCATCTGTCTGCTGGCCAACACCTCGGACGACAAGCCGCACCTCAACAAATCGCTGATCATGGTGCCCATGGACAGCCCCGGCATCAGCCTCGGCGCGCACTTGGACAAGCTGGGCATGCGCAGCTCGGAAACCGCCCCGGTGTTCTTCGATGACGTGCGGGTGCCGCAACGCAATCGCATCGGCCAGGAAGGTGCCGGGTTCATGATGCAGATGATCCAGTTCCAGGAGGAACGGCTGTTCGGTGCCGCAAACATGATCATGGGTCTGGAACGCTGCGTCGACAGCACCATCGAGTACTGCCGGGAACGCAAAACCTTCGACACAGCGCTCATCGACAACCAGGTGATCCACTTCCGCCTGGCAGAACTGGCGAGTGAAATCGAATGCCTGCGGGCGCTGGTCTACCAGGCCACCGAGCAATACATCAACGGACAGGACGTCACGCGGCTGGCTTCCATGGCCAAGCTCAAGGCCGGGCGCCTGAGCCGGGAAGTCACCGACAGTTGCCTGCAATACTGGGGCGGCATGGGGTTCATGTGGGACAACCCGGTGGCGCGGGCCTATCGCGACGTCCGGTTGGTGTCCATCGGCGCCGGAGCGGATGAAATCATGCTCGGCATCATCTGCAAGCTGATGGGGATTTTGCCGGGAAAGAAAAAATGAGCGGCCAACCTGAGGGCCCCATCGCGAGCAGGCTCGGTCCCACAGGGGCGGCATTTACCATTCAGTGTGGGAGCGAGCCTGCTCGCGATAAGGCCCGCCCCGACACCGCAAAAACCCAGGAATAACCCCATGCCCACCTTCAGCAAAATTCTCATCGCCAACCGCGGCGAGATCGCCTGTCGGATCCAGCGCACCGCCCAGGCCCTGGGCTATCGCACGGTGGCGGTGTTCAGCGAGGCCGACGCCGATGCCTTGCATGTGCGCATGGCCGATGAAGCCGTCTCGATCGGCCCTGCCCCGGTCCAACAGTCCTATCTCAACCAGCCGGCCATTCTCGCGGCAGCCCGACGCACGGGCGCCGATGCGATCCATCCGGGCTACGGTTTCCTTTCGGAAAACGCCGGATTCGCCAAGGCCTGCGCAGATGCCGGCATCCTCTTCATCGGCCCCAGCCCCGAGGCCATCGAGCTGATGGGCAGCAAGCGGCGTTCGAAAATCGCCATGCTCGCCGCCGGCGTGCCCTGCATCGCTGGCTACCAGGGCGCCGCCCAGGACGACGACACCTTGAGCCACGAAGCCGAACGCATCGGCTACCCGCTGATGATCAAGGCCAGCGCCGGCGGTGGTGGCCGGGGCATGCGGTGGGTCCAACGGGCCGAAGACCTCCTGGAGCAGCTGCGCAGCGCTCGCTCCGAAGCGCTGCATGGCTTCGGCAGCGACGAGTTGATTCTTGAACAGGCGTTGGTCGATCCGCGGCATGTGGAGGTGCAGATTTTCGGCGATCATCACGGGCATCTCATCCACCTCGGCGAACGGGACTGCTCGATCCAGCGTCGGCATCAGAAAATCATCGAAGAGGCACCCTGCCCGGTCATGACCGCCGATCTGCGCCGGGCCATGGGCGAGGCGGCGCTCAAGGCCGGCCGCGCGGTGAATTACGTCGGTGCCGGCACCGTGGAATTCCTGCTGGCCGATGATGGCCAGTTTTATTTCCTGGAGATGAATACCCGATTGCAAGTCGAACACCCGGTCACGGAGCAGGTCACCGGCCTGGACCTGGTGGCCTGGCAACTGGACGTCGCCGCAGGCTTGCCATTGCCCTTGCGCCAGGACCAGGTACAACTCAGCGGCCATGCCATGCAAGCACGACTTTACGCCGAAGACCCGGCCGAAGCGTTCCTGCCCCAGACCGGACGATTAATCGGCTGGAAGCCGCCCCAGCGGGAGGCGCGCATCGACCATGGCCTGCTGGAGGGCCAGTTCGTCAGCCCGTTCTATGACCCGATGCTGGGCAAGTTGATCACCCATGGCGCCACTCGCGAAGAGGCCCGGCGCAAGTTGCTGCGGGCGGTGGAGGATTGCGTGTTGCTG
The DNA here is from genome assembly GCF_022342325.2 of Pseudomonas sp. AF32. NCBI lineage: Bacteria > Pseudomonadati > Pseudomonadota > Gammaproteobacteria > Pseudomonadales > Pseudomonadaceae > Pseudomonas > Pseudomonas sp. AF32. Next base: position 24,213 of record NZ_RQJK02000028.1, read on the forward strand.
GGGGTCCGCAGCAACCAGCGGATGCTGGCGGCGTTGCTGGCGCATCCGCGATTCGTCGAAGGCGATGTCAGCACCGGCTTCATCCCCCGGTATTTCAACGATCACCCGGCCCTCCAGGCCCATGCCCCCTCGTTCGGACAACTCGCCATCGCCACGGCACTTTTCTATCAGGCCAGCGGCGCACGTCATGGGCCCGGTCTGTCTGGATGGCGAAACACCGCCGGCGCGACGCTGCAATATCGACTCGGCACGGGAGAGCTCGACTGGAGACCGAGCCTGACCGCCGAAGCCGACGGCACGCTGCGGGTCCGCCTCGACGGGTCCGTGGTGGAATTGAAACTGCTCGACGTGAACGGAAGTGATGCCACCGTATGGGTCGATGGCGTTCGCCAGCACTGCACCTGGCGTCTCGACGGCAGCGATCTCTGGCTGTTCACTCGGCCCGGTGGCTTGCACCTGCAAGACCGGACCCAGGCCAGTGTCACACCCCGCGCCGCGGTCGGCGACGGTATGCTCAGGGCGCCCATGGATGGCGCCATCGTCGAACTGCGGGTCGAAGAGAACAGCGTGGTACATCGGGGGCAGCTATTGATGGTGCTCGAGGCAATGAAAATGGAGCATCCGCTCGAAGCCGACCGGGACGGGGTGGTCCGGGCATTGCAAGTCAAGCAGGGTGAGCAGGTACGGAACCGACAGATTCTGTTGCGGATCGAAACAGAGCCTAGGCGGATGCGTCGGGTTTGACTACGCTCAGACCATCGGCTTGCCTTCTATCGGAACCCTGCGATGCCCAATTGGCTGGTGATTGACCTGGAGGCCACTACCGATGAAGGTGGCTGGCCAGTAACCGAAATGGAAATTATCGAGATCGGCGCCTCGCTGGTGAATCGTGACGGCCACGAAGTGGATCATTTTCAGCGTTTCGTTCGCCCGCTGAGGCGGCCCCTGCTTACGCCGTTCTGCCGCGAGCTGACGCACATCACCCAGGCCAATATCGACGGGGCAATGCCTCTCTCCGAAGTCTGGCCGGCGTTCGAACGCTGGCTGACACCGTACCGGACGAATCTGGGGGGCTGGGTCAGCTGGGGCGACTACGACCGTAAGCAATTGCTTCAGGAATGGCAGCATCATCAGCTACAGAGCTTTCTCGGCCAGGTGCCCCACATGAACCTCAAGCAGCGCTTCGCCAAGGCCCGTCGGCTTGAACGTCCCTTGGGCCTCAATGGGGCATTGCAATTGGCCGGCCTGCAATTCTGCGGTCAACAGCATCGGGCCCTGGAGGATGCACGCAATACGGCGCGACTGTTGCCGCTGGTGCTTACGGACTGAACGACCCGCTCCGCGTCGCAGATGACGAGTGCCGATGCCTTGTGCATACTGGCCGGCCTTTTTCAGCCCTTTTTCGAGGAATCGCCCATGTTCAAAGTCAACGAATACTTCGACGGCACCGTCAAGTCGATCGCTTTCGGGACTGCCGAAGGCCCTGCGACCATCGGTGTCATGGCACCGGGCGAATACGAGTTCGGTACCGCCCAGCGGGAAATCATGCACGTCGTTTCCGGCGCCCTGACCGTGAAACTGCCCGACAGCGCCGAATGGGAAACCTTCGCGGCCGGCAGCCAGTTCAATGTTCCGGCCAACAGCAAGTTCCAGCTCAAGGTCGCCGTCGACACGGCCTATCTGTGCGAATACCGCGGCTGAGATTGCTTCGAGCATGAAAAAGCCCGTGTCCAGTGACACGGGCTTTTTCATGCAAGCTGGTTATTCGAGCACTTCAACCGGCATGCCGACTTCAAGTCGGCCGTTGCCATCGTTGACCAGATTCTGGCCAAACATCGCACCGTCCGGCGTGGAACGATACTGCTGCAAGGTAGCGAATGGCTCGCGGTTCGGGTCGCGCTCGCCGGTTTGCGGATCGACCGTCGTCATGATGCAGCGCGAGCAAGGCTTGACCACGCGAAACTCGACATCGCCGATACGGATGCGCTTCCAGTCATCCTCGGCAAACGCCTCGCTGCCCTCGATCACCAGGTTGGGACGAAAGCGCAGCATCTCCAACGGACGCCCGACCCGGTTCGAGAGGTCCTGCAGGGAGGCCTGGCCAATCAACAGCAGCGGGAATCCATCTGCAAAGGCGACCTTGTCGTCATCCTTGCCATAACCGGCCGCCGTGGTGCGTGCCATTTCCACCGGCACATGCACCAGCCGGGTGGCTTGGCCGATGAACTCACTGACCCAGCCGGCCGCCTCGTCGCCGGCATCCGGGACGCGCAGGGTGTCGCGCCAGATCGTCACCCCGCGCAGTTGCTCCAGAGCGGCAGAAGGCAGCGCCACATCGACACTACCATAGCCTGGTGCACTGAGCGTCAGGCCGCCCGCCTCGTTCCACAGGGCCGAGAGCTGGCTCATCTTCGCCACGGCCCGCTGGGTCAGGAAGCGTCCACTGGCTTCATCCACCAACATCCAGCGCCGATCACCGTCCAGCCCCAGCTTGTCCAGGCCAATTCCCGACAGGGACTGGCCCTTGCCGGATTTCAACGGGTAACGGTACAGCGCGCTCAGCCGCAACATGGTCAGCTCCCTGATGGCGAAAAAAATGCCACCCTATACGAACCGGCCATCGAAGCAAACCATGTTCGGTTTTAGCCGAGCATCAGTCGCTGGCGCACCACATCCACCAGTTTGTCCGGCTGGAATTTGGAGAGAAAATTGTCGCAGCCAACCTTCTTGACCATCGAATCGTTGAAGCTGCCCGACAGCGAGGTGTGCAGCACGACGTAGAGCCCACGCAGGCGCGGGTCATTGCGGATCTCGGTGGTCAGGCGATAACCATCCATTTCCGGCATTTCCGCGTCGGTGAAGATCATCAGCAATTTGTCGGTCATTACCTCGCCGGTGTCAGCCCAGGCCTTGAGCATATTCAAGGCTTTCAAGCCGTCGCTGGCGATGTGCATTTTCACGCCCAACTGACCCAACGTATCGCGCAGTTGCGAAAGCGCCACGTTGGAGTCGTCCACCAGCAACACTTCGCGCCCCCGAGCCTTTTCCAACACCGGATCTTCGAGCTTGTCTCTGGAGACCTTGGCGTTGTACGGCACGATTTCGGCCAGCACCTTTTCCACGTCGATGATTTCCACCAACTGGTCGTCTACCTTGCTGATAGCCGTCAGGTAGTGTTCACGGCCGGCGCTGCCCGGAGGCGGCAGGATCGCTTCCCAGTTCATGTTGACGATACGATCCACGCCCCCCACCAGGAACGCCTGGACCGAACGGTTGTACTCGGTAACGATGATCGTGCTGTTGGCTCCCGGCACCAGCGGACGCATGCCGATGGCCTGGGACAGGTCGATCACCGGCAGCGTCTGGCCGCGCAGATTGACCACCCCACACACGAACGGATGGCGTTGCGGCATCAAGGTCAGCTTCGGCAGTTGCAATACTTCCTGGACCTTGAACACGTTGATGGCGAACAACTGTCGCCCTGCCAGGCGAAACATGAGAATTTCCAGGCGATTCTCACCCACCAGCTGGGTTCGTTGGTCTACTGTGTCGAGAATGCCGGCCATTGATGACTCCTGGGATTGTTCGGATAAATCCAATAATGCAACTATCGGCCGCGCAAGCCGGATCTTGACCCCTCGATGAAATACACCTCCGGGGCATTGATATCACCTTAACATCATGCTTTACTGGCCTCACGTTTTAATCCGCTCCCCTTCCGCGCTGCGCGACCACGTTTTGCGCATATGGTTCCCTTGTCTAGGGGAATCCCCTAGCAACAATCAGGTCCAACCTGATATTCCCAATTTCCAATAGCCATTAATGTGACGCCATTCTCATTGCTGAACGGAGTCAGGCCTTTGTGCGCGACAGCAGGACATCGGACTTTCAGCCTTTCGGCCGATCCCACCCTTGCAACTATCCGCGTGCTCTGTCCTGCCGTGTGGCAAGGATGTGCCGACGCAGTTTCGTTCGTTGTCGGTCGTGAGATCCAGCCGTTCGCCACACGTGATTTTCTTTCGTCTGACATGATGTTGTGGAGATAAGCATGCCGAACGATCGTAAGAACTGGTCTCAGCGCCTGCCCGAATTCCTGATCGAAGCCGAAACGCTTCTGGCCAAGTCGGAGGAGTGCCTAAGCCATCTGCAACTGATCAGCAACGATAAGGATGCGATCGATTGCATGCTCAGTACCTTGTTGAAGCTGGCAAACAAGGCCGATGCCCTGGCGCTGGAAGCCGTTTCGGAATTTTCCCTGCATATCCATGGGTTGCTCAGCCATGCACAGAGCCACATGGACCTGCATGAGCAGGCCCTGGACGCACTGAAGGATTGCTTCACCCTGATGGCGTGGCAACTGGAGCTGGTCGACCCCACCACTGGCCAACTCAGCCTGGACAACAGCGAACAGACCTCACTGATCGAGGCATTTGCCTTCCAGGTAGGCCGGACGCCTTGCGAAGAACTTCACGCGGCACACCGGCTGGCCCTGGTGCCTTACTCTCAGAAGCAAGCCTGACAAAGCGCCGGCCCTCCATCCGATACATGGCGCTTTCACGACGCCATGCCGAGCGCGACCAACGATAGATGAAGTGGTACTATGTCTCGCGTCAGTCGCTTCAAAAGTACGGCGTGGTGAAGCCGTTCACCGAAGCCAACCTCGATTCGAAGCACTTACCCAACCCGGCCTGTCAGATCCGCTGACCGGCCAGCCCGCAGCGAACATTCATTGGCTCCATCCGCTATGTACGCCAGCCTCAAGTCATTCGTCACCTGGCCTCCCTCCCGAGAAAACGCCCGCCGGTTCACACTGTTTCTGTGCATAAGCTCGACCTTCGGCAACCTGCTGGTCTACCTGTCTGCACAAACCATGCCGGTGAGCCTGCTGGCTCTGGATGTCGCCGCCTTGACCTGTGTCTGGATCCACTACCGGCTGTCGCGCAAATCCATCAAGTTCCAGCCCCAGGAACTGGCCGACCGGTTACTCGAAGTTCAGGAAAACGAACGTCATCGACTCAGCCGGGAATTGCATGACGATATCGGCCAGTTACTGACTGCGGCGAAACTGCAAGGCGAGTGGCTCAAGCGCCGGATACCGGAGGAATTGCAAGGTCAATGCTCGGTCCTCTGCGAAACACTGGACGAAACCCTGCACAAGGTCCGCGATGTATCGGCAATCCTCAACCCTCGCCAATTGACCAGTCTTGGGCTTGAAGCCAGCCTGCGTGCGCACCTGCTCAAGGCATTGGCCAATACCCCGGTAAAGTGGAGCCTCGATTGCCAGCAGCGCATGACTGGCATTCCGGAGGAAATGGCCGTCGCCGCCTTTCGGATCACCCAGGAGGCTGTCACCAATATCCTGCGTCATGCCCAGGCGCAGAATCTGCTGGTGCGTCTACAGCGCCTGCCCGAAGGTCTGTTCCTGTTGATCAGCGACGACGGCCAGGGATTCGTCCCGGCGGACCACCCCGCCCGGGCAGGCCAACGGGGCATGGCCGGCATGTCGGAGCGGGCCCAACAATTGGGCGGCACCCTCAAGGTGACCAGTGAAACCGGCAAGGGCACACATATCGAAGCACGTTTCCCCTGGGCCCCTCGGACCCTGGCGCGGGCCAGTAAGAATAAGGTTCTCCATTGACTTGTAATTTGCTTCTCGTAGATGACCACTCGTTGATCCGAGCCGGCGTACGCGCCCTGGTCACGGATTTGCCCGGATATGCCGTCATCGGCGAAGCCAGTGATGGCACTCAGCTGTTGGAGCTGGTAGAACGGTTGGCCCCCGACATCGTGCTGCTGGACATTTCCATGAAAAACACCAGCGGGCTGCAGGCCTTGCAACAGCTCAAGCAGGCGCGTCCCCACAGCAAAGTACTGATCCTGTCGATGCACACCGATCCGGCGCTGATCATGCAGGCGCTGGAGTCCGGTGCTCACGGGTACTTGCTCAAGGACACCACCGCCACCGAGCTGGGGCACGCCCTGGATGCGTTGCGCAACAACGAACGCTACCTGAGCCCGGCTATCGCCCACACGGTGATCAACCAGGCGCTGACCCGCGCCCAGAAGCTTCAACCCGCCCCCGTCCAGACCCATAACCTGACGGCGCGCCAGCTGGAAATTTTGCGGCTGATCGTACGCGGCAAGTCGACCCGGGAAATTGCCAATGGCCTGAGCCTCAGCATCAAGACCGTGGAGACCCACCGGGCCCAGATCATGAAGCGCCTGCAGATCCACGATGTGGCAGGACTGGTGCTTTTCGCCGTGCGCGAGCAGATCATCAGTCTGGACGATTGAGTACCGCAGAAGTCGTCAGCAGAGGCGAATCGGACGGCAGATGCACACGCAACGCCCGTTCACGCACCGTAAACTTCAGACTGTCGACCTGCAACGGCTCACCATCAAGATTGATGTCCAGGCCTTGGGCGACCTTGATTTCCACCCAGGGCAGGCGCACGCGCACGAACATGTTGTCGATGCCCAGGCCACCGGCCAGCAAGTCCTTCAGGGTACTGACCACTTCCTGGGGTGCCGGCAGGATACTGATGTCGAGCAACCCATCATCGACCAGGGCCTGCGGACATAACTGATGGCCTCCCCCGGCCTGCCGGCCATTGCCGATACCCAGCGCCAGTAAATCGCCCTGCCAGCTGAATCCGGGGCCCTGCAATTCGCCATAGGCCGCACTCAGCTCACTGAAGCGCGTCAGACCGGTGAACAGATAAGCGGCGCCCCCCAGCACTTTCTTGAGGTCCTCGGAAGTGTTTGCCGTGACCTGGCTGCCGAAACCGCCCGTGGCCATATTCAGGAATATCCGCCCCCCGACTTCGCCCAGATCGATGGCCCGCGGCTCGACATCCAGCAAATCAAGGGCCTGGTCCGGTTCCAGCGGAACGCCCGCCGCCCGGGCAAAATCATTGGCTGTGCCCAATGGCAACAGCACCAGACTGGCCTCTGTCGACTGACGCGCAAGCGCTTCGGCAATGTCCCGCAAGGTACCGTCCCCGCCACCAGCAATCAGTCGCGTGTAGCCTGCCGCCAGCGCCTCGTCGACACAACGCTGGGCATCGCCGGCCTCCCAGGTCAACCTTACCGCCAGGTCCCAGCCTTGCTTGCGCCTGGACATCACTGCCGCCCGAACCTCTTCGTTGAGCGCTTGCTTGCCATGCAGGATCAACAGCGCCTTGCCTTTGCTCATCATCGTCTCCGTCATTGGAAGGTTGCAGGAAATCGGACCGCTCAATCAGCCGAAAAAGCCCCCACGAATCAATTTCGATCAAAAAAAGCATTGCCTTGCCCATGAGAAGACACCAGTCCGGGCTACCGGACGGAGACTTCTTCACTCAAAGAGTTTTCTTACAAGGCGTGGCGAATCCACTCAATTGACCCTCTAGCTGTATTGAGACACCTTGGCACTCTGTTGTCTGGACCTTCAAAACACTCATCACACAAGGATGTGCTACCCCATGGATGGATACGTCACGGCCCACAAGGGCCTTATCAGTGGCTCGAACCGGGTTGATCGAAGGGATGAGCGAGCCCATGCATAGCCAGGAATACACGCTGTCACACAGGCCGCTCGCCTCGATTGGAAGCGAGCGGGCCGAGAACCGGAACGAATGCAAAAGTTGCAGCAATCCTGCTGGAGGAGTCGATTTGGAACCGCGCGTCGTCGAACTGGAAACCCACCTCAAATACATCCGCAGAGACATGGATGAGATCCGCACCGACGTAAAGGTCATCCGACACCGGCTCGCCTATTCGGCTGGCGCGGCAGCGGTGATCCTCGGCCTGCTGGGTTGGCTCGCGAACAGTCGTTTCGATCAGTTGGTCATGCTGCTCTCACGATAACGACGGTGGGTGCCACGGCCCGGGCAGCAAGTCCGGGCCGGAGTAACCCTTTTGCGCCCTGTTAGCCCAGGACTTCACTTAAAGGGATGAAACCGACCTCATCACCTTCGCCCAGGGTCTGCCCTTCGAATACTTCGACCAGCCCGTCGGCCCAGGCCGCGCTACGCAGAACACCGGAGCTTTGGTTCCGGTAGAGGGTGGCCCTTCCATTCTCCAGTCGACCCCGCAAGTATTCTCGCCGGTTGCCGGCCTTTGCCCAGACGAATCCGGCCGGCACCTTGAACTTGAGCGGCTCGACCGACTCGATACCCTGGCGTCGCAACAGATAAGGCCGGGCCAGTAGCGCAAAAGTCACCAGTGTCGAGGCGGGGTTTCCGGGCAGCCCTATCACCGGCACGCCACGGAAATGTCCGACTGTCAGCGGTTTCCCGGGCTTGATGGCAAGTTTCCAGAGCGTCAACTCGCCCTCTTCCCGCAATGCGGTGCCGAGGAAGTCAGCCTCTCCGACCGACACACCGCCGGTGGACAGAATCAGATCGACTTCCGACAGTTGGGCCAGGCGTGCACGGGTAGCAGGCAAATCATCTGGCAGGATGCCCGCATCGACTACATGACAGCCCAGCCGTTGCAACCAGCCGCAGAGCAACACACGGTTACTGTTATAGATCTGACCTGGACCCAGTGCCTGACCGGGTTCGACCAGTTCGTCACCGGTGGACAGGACGGCAACGCTGACCTTGCGCACCACTTGCAGCGTCGCACAGCCCAAGGATGCCGCCAGCCCCAGCTCGATTGGCCCCAGGCGAGTGCCCGCTGCAAGGACCTGTTCGCCCACAGTGGTTTCCTGGCCCTGGGGACGGATGTTTTGCCCGCTGACCAGAGGTGCGGTAAACCGTACCCGCTGATCACTGTCCACCACCGCGTTTTCCTGCATCTCGACACAATCGGCACCAGCAGGCACCGGTGCTCCCGTGAAGATCCGCGCACAGGTTCCCGCAGTCAATGGCTGCGGGGCCTGGCCGGCAAAGATTCGCTGGCTGACCGCCAGCGGCTCGCCATGCCAATCGGCCAGCCGCAAGGCATACCCGTCCATCGCGCTGTTGGGCCAGGGAGGCAGATCAAGGGACGACACCACATCCTCGGCGAGCACGCGCCCTTGCGCCTCACCCAAGGGTACCTGCTCACGCTGGGTAATCGGTGCTGTCGCCGCCATCTCGAGCAGCCGCTGCAACGCGACCTCGACGGCCATCAAGGTGCCGGTCTTGCCTGGTTTACCCACGGGATTCACAAGGAGCCGCCTGCTTCAGATGGGCCACGAAGTTACACGGGCGATGCCGCACATCCAGTTGCTCGGCCAGAATTCCGTCCCAGCCAGTACGCACTGCGTTGGTCGAGCCCGGCAGACAGCACACCAGCGTACCGTTGGCCAGGCCCGCCAATGCCCGGGACTGGACAGTGGAGGTACCGATATCTGCCACGGAAATCTGTCGGAACAGCTCTCCGAAACCATCGACCTGCTTGTCCAGCAGGCAGGCCACGGCTTCCGGCGTACTGTCGCGACCGGTAAAGCCGGTACCGCCGGTAATCAGTACCACTTGCACGACCTCATCGGCGATCCAGGTCGCGACTTGCGCCCGGATCTTGTACAGATCATCTTTGAGCAGGACCCGCGCGGCCAGGTTATGACCCGCCGCCGTCAGCCGATCGACAAAAACCTGCCCGGAGGTATCGGTTTCCAGAGTGCGGGTATCGCTGACTGTCAGCACCGCGATGTTGAGCGGCACGAAAGGTACATCAGCCTTGGCTTTCATAGGCTCGTCCAGTTGTGAGAGAAACAGCCCGGTGTTATATCACAGCGCTTCATTTTTCCGCCTGTGGGGAGACACACCATGACCTCGAATATTTCCCTGCCACCGTGCTCCATCCTGCTGCTGGCAGGTGGACGCGGACAACGGATGGGCGGGCGGGACAAAGGCCTGGTGGAATGGCAGGGCGAACCACTGATTGCCCACCTCCATCGTCATACCCGCGCGCTGAGCGATGACCTGATCATTTCCTGCAATCGCAATCCTGAACGCTATGCGTTGTATGCCGATCAGCTGGTACATGACGATGAGGGTGACTTTCCTGGCCCGCTGGCGGGCATCAGGGCAGGCCTGAGGGCCGCGAAGCATCGTTTTTTGCTGGTGTTGCCCTGCGACGTACCGAACATCGACTCGAACCTGTTGGACGATATGCGCCAAACAGCAAGCCGGCATCCCGACAAGCCACTGATGGTGCGCCACGGCGAACACTGGGAACCTTTGTTGTGTGTGATTCCGCTGGCTGTGGCAGCAGCATTCGAAGAGGCCTGGCGCGAAGGCGAACGCAGTCCGGGCCGGATCATGCGAACGCTGCACGCGGTTGCCTTGCAATGTCCGGCCGATGATCCCCGGTTGGCGAATCTGAATACACCTGAACTGCTGAACCAACACCACGGGCGCTGATGCCGGCATTCAATTTCACCCTACAGGCCTCTAGCCAGGAACTTGCGCACGTTGTATACGTCTGAAGGTCAGTAACCTGAAGAATTCCATTTCGGAGAAACACCATGACTCAACGGACCCTCGCCACTTTCATGCTCGCACTGGGCCTGGCCACTCTTGCAGGGTGCGCATCGCCAACTGTGATCACCTTGAATGATGGTCGCGAAATCCAGGCCGTCGACACACCTCAATACGACGAAGACACCGGTTTCTACGAGTTCGAACAGCTGGATGGCAAGCACACCCGCGTGAACAAGGATCAGGTCCGCACCGTTAAAGACCTCTAAGCGCCAACGCCGCATCGATACGAAAAAGCCCGCAAACAAGATTGCGGGCTTTTTTCATGCCTGACGCAAAGCCGCAGCGGCTACCATTGCAGCGTGATACCGCTTTCGAAAACACGCTCCTGCCCCGTGACCGGATCGACGAAGCGCAGCCCCTGGGCCAGCAATTTAAGCGGATTGGCATAGTCGTCCGGCGCATCCCGCTGCACATCGGGATAAAACGGGTCATTGCAGATGCCCGCCCCGAGGGCACTCATATGCACCCGCAACTGATGCTTCTTGCCGGTAACCGGATAGAGGCCGTAGCGCCACAGTTCGCCATTTTTCTCCAGTACCTCGATGGCCGTTTCGGTATTGGGTTCGCCCGGCCCTTCCTGCATCCGGAAAAACGGCTCGCCGTCGACCATCCGGCTTCTATGCACCCGGGGAAACGTCAACTGAGGCAACGCCGGCGCAATGGCCTGGTAGCGTTTGTCGATCTGCCGCGCTGGGAACAGTGACTGGTAAGCCGATCGGCTTGACGGACTGGCTGAAAACAACACCAGCCCGGCGGTGTGACGGTCGATACGGTGCAAAGGGACCAGATGAGGATTGTCCAACCGCCGGATCAGTCGTCGCAACAGGGTCTGCTCGACGAACTCACCTGCCGGAGTCACTGGCAGGAAATGCGGTTTGTCAGCCACCACCAGATGCTCGTCGGCGTACAGAACCGTCTCGACGACCGGGATCGGCTTCTCATCGGGGACCTCGCGAAAATAGTGGATGCGCAGTCCTTCACGGTAGGGCAAGTCGACTCGGATCGCCTTGCCTTCCCCGTCCAGCACACGGCCCCTGGCTATCCGGTCGAGCCATTGCTCGCGGCTGATGGCACTGAAATGCTCGCACAGACAGTCCAGCACCGTTTGCCAGGGGCCCGGGGGGAGATATAGGGTACTGGCCTGATGGTGTGCGGCGGAAAAGGATGAACCGGACATTCGAAACTCTTGGACAATATTTACAGGGCGACATTATCCGCCAGGTGCGCAAGCCAGCCCAGCCATGATTGGCTCAGGCCGTGACCGGGGTAGAGGCTGCCGTCGCTTCGGTAAACTCCTTCAGCCAGCGCAGCACTTGCACCGCCTCCCAGCGCCCCGGGTCATACAAAGCGTACAACAACCCCTGGTAACCCACGACATCCAGCTGCTTGTGATAGCCGGCACGCTGGAACAGCGCCTCGATCTCAGCGAAACAGGTGTTGAAATGCAGTTTGTTGAAGGGTGTCTTGCCTTCGGTTACCAGCCCATCCAGACGCAACTCCTGGACGGCGTCGCGTACAACGTCCACGGACATCCTGTTCACGCTGTTCTTCAGTTGTTCGACATTGACCAAGGACTGCACTCCAGATAGCTGTATGCACATACAGTAACCGAAGAAGATGATTTTCGCCAACGCCAGGGTGGAGAAGAACGATGGACGGAGCGCTAACGCAGAAACGCTGCGATCAGGTCAGGATCGTCGAAAGGCCAGTTCAGTTCGGCACCGGTATCGATCCTGCGCAAAACAGGGATGCGCAAGCCATAGATTTCGACCAGGTCCTCGCGCTCGGCAATATCCACCAGTTCCACCAACAAACCGTGCTCGACGACGAAAGGCATCAGCACCCCTTCCGCGACTTCGCACAGATGGCAACCCAGGGTACCGAACAGCTGGCATTCAGGAGACATGGCAGGTAGACCCAGAAAAGACAGACGGTCATTCTAGGCTTACGCCGGGAAACCGTCGAGCCGACTGGTCTGTATCGAGCCGTTTCGGTAAAACGCTGACGCAAATCATTGAGCGCAAATGCTTTTTGGCGCTTTCTTGTCTTCTAAGCTATGTCCCACAAGTCCTGATGCGGAGTGTCCCTTGTTTGCCAACCTGCTGATCATTCTCGCCTCCTCCCTAGTGGTCATCGCCCTGTTCAGGCGGCTGCGGCTGCCACCGGTGCTGGGCTATCTGTGTGTCGGGCTGACGGTCGGGCCCACTGCGCTGGGCTGGGTGAACGACAGCGAGGAACTGCCGGACCTGGCCGAGCTCGGGGTGGTTTTCCTGCTGTTTTCCCTGGGGCTGGAGTTCTCCCTGTCCAGGATGCTTGAACTGCGGCGTGTCGTATTTGGCCTCGGCAGTCTGCAAGTGGTCTGCTCCGGGGCACTCCTGGGTAGCGTGCTGGTAGCGTGCGGCGCACCGATCCCTGCCGCGCTGTTGCTGGGGGCGGGGCTGGCCCTGTCATCCACCGCCATCGTCAGCAAGGAGCTGACCAGCCTCGGGGAGATTTTCAGCAGCCACGGCCAGAACGCTATCGGTGTGCTGCTGTTCCAGGACATCGTCGCGGTATTGCTGTTGACCCTCGTGCCGGTGTTCGCCGGCAGCAGTACACAAGCCTGGTATTGGGCGCTGCCCCTGACATTGGGCAAGACCCTGGTGCTGTTCGGCGGTCTGCTGCTGACCAGTCGCCTGCTGCTGCCCCGATTGTTCCATGAGGTGGCTGCGTCCCGCTCCGCAGAACTGTTCGTGCTGCTGGCACTGGTCATCGTTTTGCTGACGGCTTGGCTGACCCACCTGCTCGGACTCTCACCAGCCCTTGGCGCGTTCCTGGCGGGCATGTTGCTGGGGGAAAGTCATTACCGGCATCAGATCGAGGCCGACATCCGGCCGTTCCGCGACATTCTGCTGGGCCTGTTTTTCGTCAGCATCGGCATGCTGATCGACCTGCGGTTGTTCGTGGACGACGGCTGGCTGATCCTTGGCCTGACCCTGGGACTGATGCTCATCAAGGGCTGCGTGGTCGCCCTCCTGGTGAAATGGCGAGGCAGCGACGGCGAAACCGCGTGGCGCAGCGGCCTCGCCCTGGCCCAGGGCGGAGAGTTCTGCTTTGCGCTGATGGCCTTGATGCAGCAGAACCGCCTCATGCCGACCGACCTTGGCGGCCTGCTGCTGGCAGCGACGTTCAGTTCGATGCTGCTCACGCCATTGTTGCTGCGGGCCGCGCCGAGTATCGCCGCCCGCCTGCACCGCAAGCCCAACGAAGCCGCCCAACTGGACCAGATCAGCGAACTCAATGCCGGCCTGTCGGGCCATGTGATCATTTGTGGATACGGGCGCGTCGGCCAGTCGATCGGACGCTTCCTGCGCCGGGAAGATCAGGCCTTCGTCGCCCTGGATGACGATCCGGTGATCATCCAGGAAGCCACCGTCGGGGAAAGCTGCGTGTACTACGGCGACTCACGACGTGCAGACCTGCTCGCCGCCGTTGGCTTGGGCCGTGCCCGACTGGTGGTCATCGCGGTGGACAAGACCGACATTGCCATCAGTGTGCTCAGGGAGGCCCGTCGGCTCAACCCGCAGGTACCGATTCTGGTGCGTACCCGCGACGACAGCCAACTGGCCGAACTGCAGGCCGCCGGGGCCAGTGAGGTGGTGCCGGAACTGCTGGAGTCAAGCCTGATGCTCGCATCCCATGCCCTGATCATGCTCGGGCTGGCCGAGCAGCAGGTGCGCCAGCATGTGGATCAGGTCCGCCACGACCGCTATCGCCTGCTGCACGGTTTTTATCCCGGCAACCAGGACAAGGAGCCCTGATGCTTCCTTCAGTCCTGACTGACGGCGCCTATCTTGTGAATCGACAGGTCGGCGCCGTAATACTCCTGTTCCTGCGTCAGCCGAAGCCCCAATACGACCTTGATCAGGCCATAGACCGCGAACCCACCGGCCAGGGCGACGGCCACACCCAATGCACTGCCAATCAGTTGGCTGGTCAGGCTGACCCCACCCAGGCCGCCCAGGGCAGCCTGACCAAAGATACCGCAGGCAACGCCCCCCCAGACCCCGCACAACCCGTGCAATGGCCAGACACCGAGCACGTCGTCGATCTTCCATTTGACCTGGACCGCAGTGAAACACCAGACAAACAGGACGCCGGCAATGGCACCGGTGGCCAGCGCACCTACCGGGTGCATCAGGTCGGAGCCGGCGCAGACCGCCACCAGCCCGGCCAACGGGCCGTTGTGCAGGAAGCCCGGGTCGTTGCGCCCGACGATCAGTGCCGCCACGGTTCCGCCGACCATGGCCATCAACGAGTTGACCGCCACCAGTCCGCTCACCCCCGGCAGCGTCTGGGCGCTCATCACGTTGAAACCAAACCAACCGACAATCAGAATCCAGGAACCGAGCGCGAGAAACGGAATACTCGATGGCGCGAACGCCACCAGTCGACCGTCCCGGTATCGACCGTTGCGCGCGCCAAGCAGCAGGACGGCGGCCAGCGCCAGCCAGCCGCCCATGGCATGCACCACCACAGAACCGGCAAAGTCATGAAAACCGGCACCGAACCGGGCTTGCAACCAGGCTTGCAGACCAAGATTGCCATTCCAGACCAAGCCTTCGAAAAAGGGATACACGAACGCCACGATCAACACCGTGGCGCACAACTGCGGTGCGAATCGCGCACGTTCGGCAATACCACCGGAAATGATCGCCGGGATCGCAGCGGCGAATGTGAGCAGGAAAAAAAATTTCACCAGGCTGTAGCCATGATCGGTACTCAGCGCCGCTGCTGGCTGCAGGAACGTCACGCCATAGGAAATCCAGTAGCCCACGAAGAAATAGGCCAAGGTCGAGACTGCAAAATCGCTGAGGATTTTCGACAGTGCATTCACCTGGTTTTTTTGCCGGACGGTCCCCACTTCCAGGAACGCAAAACCGGCGTGCATGGCCAGGACCATGACCGCGCCGAGCAGAATGAACAGCGTGTTGGAGCTGTGGACCAGACTGTCCACAGCGCTTTGCAGATTTTCCATGGTATTGGCAGACCTGAAAAAAAGTTGAAAGAAGCATCCGAGCGGATCGCACCGCCTGCAATGCACCAAGTTGAACCGATTCGCCTGCCATTCGAAGGCCAGCGAACCGCTTTGGTGCATGAATCAGGTCAATACAAAGGTGATGCTTCGCCGGTTCTGTTTATTTGAGTTAAGGTCTTGCTGCCCTGCGCCCGACTTCGGCGCACGGAGACGGCCGATGCACCAGCGCATGGCAAACCTTGGGCCAGGACCGAGCAAAAGTTGTACCAGTCAATTTCACTGAACCTTCCGGCAACGCTTACACTCGAACGCATCAGATGTCATTTCACGGAGATCCATCCATGGCCAGCCCCCAGGCAAAGACTGCACAAGAAATCCTGAAGGAAGATTTTCAAACACTGGTCAGCGACACCGAACGCCTGCTGGAGCACACCGCGACATTGGCGGGTGACCAGGCCGACGAACTGCGCAGCCAGATCCACGAAACCCTCCTGCGTGCCCGCGACACCCTCAAAGTGACCGAAGACTCCATGCGCGAACGCGGCCAGGCGGCGGTGATCGCTACGGAGCAATACGTACAGGCCAACCCTTGGCAATCGGTCGGCATCGCCGCTGGGGTGGGCTTTTTGATCGGTCTGCTGGCGACACGGCGCTGATGATGGGTATGAACGAACCTGGCTCGTCCGAAGCGGGCACTAAATCTTCGGCACGCCGTCTGGGGGCCGCGTTTCTCGGGCTGCTGCACAGCCATGTCGAACTGTTCGGCATGGAACTGCAAGAGCAAAAGGCCCGTACCGTCAGCCTCCTGCTGTTCGCCGGTCTGGCACTGGTGTTTGCATTGCTGCTGCTGGTAGGACTCTCGACGCTGGTGCTGATTCTGGTGTGGGATACCTATCGCATGGCGGGGATCATCGGCCTGTGCCTGTTTTATCTGCTGGCGGCGCTATTCTGCGGACTTCGGCTCAAGGCGGCGATCTACGACGAATCATCACCCTTTCACGCCACGCTGGAAGAACTGTCCAACGACCGGGAGCGCCTGCTGCCATGAGCCTGCCCGATATCCCTCAAGCCCGGACACGACAGGAAATGCGCAAGGCACTGGTGCGCTTGCGCATGGAAATGCATCGCCAGGAAATCCGCCAGGAAACGAACCAACTGTTGCAACCCTTGCAGCGGGTACGTGGCTTCACCCAGAACTGGCACGAAGGTTTCGGCATCAAACACGCTCCCCTCTGGGGCATGGCCGCGGTTACGCTGCTGGGCTTCCTCACCGGCAAGCGCACCCGCCGCGGACGCAGCACTGGCTTGCTTCGCCTGGTGCGACTGGCGACGACGCTGCTGCCGTTGATCAAACTGGCCAAGAGCGCACGCAAGCCTTGACGGGCTTGCGGGGCGCTGCCTGAACAGGGAAGCTAGCGACAAATCCTCAACGGAGCAACCGGCCTTGGACTGGCACACCCTGCTGACTCGCGAACGCCTCGGGAAACCGCTGCACAGCTCGGAAGAACTGGGCCGAAGCCCTTTTCATAAAGACCATGACCGCATCATCTTTTCCGGCGCCTTCCGGCGATTGGGACGCAAGACCCAGGTACACCCGGTTTCCAGCAATGATCACATCCACACACGCCTGACCCATTCGCTGGAAGTCAGTTGCGTCGGACGCTCCTTGGGTATGCGCGTGGGGGAAACCATTCGCGGCGCCCTGCCTGACTGGTGCGAACCAAGCGACCTGGGCATGGTGGTGCAGTCGGCCTGCCTGGCCCACGACATCGGTAACCCACCGTTCGGCCATTCCGGCGAGGACGCTATCCGCTATTGGTTTCAACAGGCGGCAGGCCGTGGCTGGCTCGATGCCATGAGCGAGGCTGAACGCAACGACTTTCTCCACTTCGAAGGCAACGCCCAGGGGTTCCGGGTCCTCACACAACTTGAATACCATCAGTTCGACGGCGGCACCCGCCTCACCTATGCCACCCTCGGTACGTATCTGAAATACCCCTGGACGGCCCGCCATGCCGATTCCCTGGGCTACAAGAAGCACAAGTTCGGATGCTACCAGAGCGAATTGCCCCTGCTTGAGCAGATTGCCCACAAGCTCGGCCTGCCGCAGATCGAAGACCAGCGCTGGGCGCGGCACCCATTGGTGTACCTGATGGAAGCCGCGGACGATATCTGCTACGCGCTGATCGATCTGGAAGACGGCGTGGAGATGGACCTGCTGGCTTACTCGGAAGTGGAGTCGCTGCTCCTGGACCTGGTGGGTGACGATCTGCCGGAAACCTACCGTCAACTCGGACCACTGGATTCACGTCGACGCAAATTGGCGATCCTGCGAGGCAAGGCCATCGAGCACCTGACCAACGCCGCCGCCCGGGCATTCGTCGAACAGCAGGAAGCGTTGCTGGCCGGCACGCTGCCAGGCGACCTCGTGGAGCACATGCATGGACCGGCCAAGCGCTGTGTGTTGAATGCCAAGGACATGGCGCGCAAGAAGATATTCCAGGACAAACGCAAGACATTGAATGAAATCGGTGCCTACACCACGCTGGAAATCCTGCTTAACGGATTTTGCGGCGCCGCGCTGGAACAACATGGCGGGCGTACTCCTTCATTCAAGAATCGACGCATCCTCGACCTGCTGGGCAACAACGCGCCCGACCCCAATGGGTCCCTGCATGCGGCGTTCCTGCGGATGATCGACTTTATCGCCGGGATGACAGACAGTTACGCCAGTGAGATGGCCCAGGAGATGACGGGGCGCATCCGTCAATAAAAACTTTTGCGCGTCACATACCCATTACCCACCGCTCACATGAGATCGGGCTTTTTGCTGAAGTTGCAAAAGGCCCTCGATCTGTTTGTCGCTAAACCATGATAAACATCTCTAAACAAGACGCTCACTAATAAAAGCTCGCCCAACTTCATGCCAATAACCTACTAAAAAACCGAATACCTCGTAGTATTCAACCTCTTTTTTTGTAGGAAACTTCTGAAACTAAGGATGAATGCCCGTCTCCTCGTACGGCCTGGGCTTTAACTGGGCTAAGGTGCGCGCTTTATTTAGGCTCGCATGGGACTTTTATTCATGAACTCCGTTTTCATTGTCGACGATCATCCGGTGATCCGCCTCGCTGTTCGCATGCTGCTGGAGCATGAGGGCTATAAAGTCGTAGGGGAAACCGACAATGGCGTCGATGCGATGCAAATGGTGCGCGAATGCATGCCGGATCTGGTGATCCTGGACATCAGCATTCCCAAACTCGACGGGCTGGAAATCCTTTCGCGCTTCAACGCCATGACCACACCGCTCAAGACTCTGGTGCTCACGGCGCAATCACCGACGCTGTTCGGTATCCGTTGCATGCAATCCGGTGCCTCCGGTTACGTTTGCAAGCAGGAAGACCTCAGCGAACTCGTCAGTGCGATCAAGGCCGTATTGTCAGGCTACAACTATTTTCCGAGCCAGGCACTTAATCCGGTGCGCCCCGATGATCCTCGAAGTATCGAGTTGGATCTGTTCAAGAACGTCAATGATCGCGAGTTGATGGTATTGCAACTTTTTGCCCAGGGTCGTACCAACAAGGAAATAGCCAAAGGCATGTTTCTGAGCAACAAGACCGTCAGCACCTATAAGAAACGGTTGATGCAGAAACTCAAGGTCAAGTCCTTGGTAGAACTCATAGAGATGGCGAAACGAAACGCACTGGTGTGAGAAAAACAGGATGTCCACAGGCATAAAAGGAATTTTCCTGCCATTGATCGCAGGGCTATTTGCAGAACTCGTTGCGGCAACCCCCACTGCACCCGAGCATTACACCCTCCTGGGCCGCTCGAGCACGGCCCGGGCCGAGGTCAACCTCGATGACTCCCAACGCGCCTGGCTGCGAGAACGGCGGGAACTGGTCCTGGGTACCTCCGCGCCGGATTATCCGCCCTTCGATCTTTCAACCAGCGGACGCGACTATGAAGGCATGACCGCCGATTACGCCGCGGTCATTGCCAGGGCGACCGGGTTGCCCATGAAGGTCCTGCGGTTCGACTCCCGTGGTGCGGCCATCGCCGCGCTCAAGAACGGACAGATCGACATGTTGGGGACCGCCAACGGTTTCGAAGGCCGTGACCCGGACCTGGCCCTTTCGACGCCCTATGCCGTGGATCAACCCGTTCTTGTTACCCGAACCCATGAAAACCGGTCCCTGGCCGAGGACCTGGAAGGGCTGCGCCTGAGCATGGTCTATCACTACCTGCCGACGCAGGACATCGAAAGGCTGTACCCGAAGGCACGGATCACCACCTACCCCTCCTACCAGAACGCCCTCAACGCCGTCGCCTTCGGCCAGGCCGATGTATTTCTTGGCGATACCATTTCTACCCACTACATGATCAACAAGGGTTATCTGAACAACATCCGAATGGCCAGCTTCGGCAAGCATGAATCCCATGGATTCGGTTTCGCGGTACGACGCCAGGACACCCGGTTGCTGGAAATAATCGATACCACGCTGAACCGGATTCCGGTTACCGAACAGGCGGCAATCTCCAAACGCTGGAGCGCAGGCAGCGACCTCTACCTCACCGAGCACCGGATACAACTGACCGACCGGGAACGACGCTGGCTGGCCAGTCATCCGGTGGTTCGGGTGGCTGTGAACGAAACATTCGCCCCGTTCACATTCTTCGATCCGGATGGCGACTTACGTGGGATAAGCGCCGACCTGCTGGAGCTGATCCGGCTGCGCACAGGCTTGCGCCTGGATATCCAGCGCCATCGCGGCGACAGCGAGGCGATTGCCGCGGTGGGCAATGATCAGGCCGACATGATTGCGGCACTCTTGCCCAGCAGCGCACGGCAACGGCATCTCAGATTCAGCCGTCCCTACGTCGACAGCTCGTTCGTCCTGCTGAGCCGCAAGCGATCCGACGCGCCCACGGCGCTCGACCAGTTCGAATCAGGAAGCCTGGCGATCGCCAAAGGCAACCCGATCATCGATTGGCTACATCGCCAGTACCCGCGCATCAGGATCATCGAAACCACCGATTCCGCGCACGCCGTGCAACTGCTTGCCCATGGCCAGGTCGACGGCAGTGTGCATTCCCTGGTGATGGCCAACTATTTTCTTTCGTTCCACACGTTCAAAGACACCTTGCAGATCAGCAGCACCGTGGGCACCGAGCAGGCCATGTTCTCCCTGGCCACCGCCAGAACCGCCACCGAGCTGAGCTCCATTCTCGACAAGGCACTGACCAGCATCGACCCCGACGAACTGGGAGTCATCAACAACCGATGGAGGGGTTACATCCCGGCATCGGAGCAGACCTGGCGCACCTACAACCGCCTGTTCCTCCAGGCCGTCGCGGGGGTCGGCCTGCTACTGCTGCTGTCCTTGGCCTGGAATGCCTACATGCGACGGCAGATCCGCCAGCGCCAGCGAGCGGAACTGGCGCTCAACGACCAGCTCGAGTTCATGCACTCGCTGCTCAACGGCACCCCGCATCCCATTTACGTCAGAGACCGCAATGGCGTCCTGCAGAGCTGTAACGACAGCTATCTGCAAGCCTTCGACGCCAAACGCGAAGACGTCATCGGCAAGGACGTGATGCCCGGTTCGATGAGCAATGCCTTCGAAGCCCAGGAGTACCAGGCGGACTACCTGCGCGTCATGGAAGAAGGCACCCCCTTGATCGTCGACAGGCCGCTGTGTATCGGCGACAGGAAGCTGACGATCTACCACTGGGTCCTGCCCTATCGCAACTCCGCCGCGCAGGTGCAGGGCATCATTGGCGGCTGGATCGACATCAGCGAACGACGGCAGCTGTTCGATGAACTTCGAGCGGCCAAGGAACGGGCCGATGAAGCGAACCGGGCCAAGAGCACCTTCCTGGCGACCATGAGCCATGAAATCCGCACCCCCATGAACGCGGTGATCGGCATGCTTGAACTGGCCCTGAAGCAGGCCGACAAGGGACAAGTGGACCGCGCCACCATCGCTGTCGCCTACGAATCGGCCTCCGGCATGCTGGAGCTGATCGGCGACATCCTGGACATCGCCCGCATCGAGTCGGGGCATCTGAGCCTGGCGCCCGAGCGGGTGAACCTCAGGGCACTGCTTCAATCGGTCATACGGGTATTCGAGGGCCTGGCCCGACAGAAAAATCTGACACTGACCCTGCAATTCGACCCTACGGATGCCAACCCGGACGTGCTGATGGACCCCCTTCGATTCAAGCAGGTGGTTTCGAACCTGGTCAGCAACGCCCTCAAGTTCACGGAACAGGGCTGGGTACGGGTTCACGCCCGGTTGTCCCGAACCGACTGGGACGACGTGCTGCAACTGCAACTGGACATCAGCGACAGCGGCATCGGCATCGGCCCGACCGACCTGCAACGTCTGTTCGAACCTTTTGCCCAGGCCGACAATACCGGCCGGATGGCCCGCAAGGGCGCCGGGCTGGGCCTGGTGATCAGTCGTAACCTGTGCCGGATGATGGGGGGTAACCTGCACATGAACAGCCAGCCGGGAGCCGGCACGCAAGTCCGGGTTTGCCTGCAATTGAGCGTGTTGCCAACGATTGACACCTGCACACCTCCCCCGCCCGTGATCGAAACGGCATCAGTCGCCCTGAACGTGCTGGTGGTGGACGATCATCCGGCCAATCGTTTGTTGATGTCACAGCAACTGGAATACCTGGGCCATCACTACCAGGTCGCCGACGACGGCGAACAAGGGCTGGCGGCCTGGAAGGACGGGCGTTTCGATCTGGTCATCGTCGACTGCAACATGCCCGTCATGAGCGGCTACGAGCTGGTCCGGTCGATCCGCCGGCACGAGTCCGAGCGGCACCTGCCACCCTGCAAGCTCCTGGGGTTCACTGCCAATGCTCAACCCGAAGAAAAACAACGCTGCCTGGACGCGGGGATGGACGACTGTCTGTTCAAGCCGATCAGCCTGACTGTCCTGAGCCAATGGATGAACGCGATCAGCCCCGCCAGCCAGCCACGAGCCTTCAATGTTCACAATCTGCGAGCGCTCACGGGCGGTGACCCCTCGTCCACCCGGCGGCTGTTGGCGGAGCTGCTGAACAGCAACCGCTCCGATCGCCAGGAACTGCTCGATATCGCCCGGAGCGGGAACCGGCAGGCGTTGACCGAAACGGCACACAAGATAAAGGGCGTTGCCCGTATCGTGCAGGCCACCGAGCTGATCCAGCGATGCGAAGCATTGGAGCATGCCTGTCTTCAAGCCCGGGCAACCGAACGAATCCAGGCATGCACCCAAGCCCTCGAACGCGCCATGACGGAGCTGGAGAGAGTGCTGGAAAACGAGGTCGCCAAGGCAAAATAGTCCGGTATTTACTATGCTGGCCGCTCAGCAGTGCGTACCCACACTTGGAGTGACTGCAATGCCCAGCGCACCGCGTCCAGCACAACGCCGATTCCCCCTGCACGTGCATATCAGCGTGATGTTCACCCTGCTTCTGCTGCTGACCGGCGTGGCACTGGGCCTCTTCAACTACCGGCAGACCACGCAGATCATCCTGTCGAGCAGCGAACAACTGTTCAACCGTATTGAGCGGGACGTGCGCCTGGACCTGTACGACACCTACGAACCGATCCGCCATGTGTTGAGCCTGCTGGCCGATTATCCGGCGACGCGGGCGCCCGGAATGGAGCAACGCCTGGCGCTGCTCACCCCGTTCAGCCAGGCACTGCGGGACAACCCGAACCTGGCCTCGTTGTACCTGGGCGATCGCGATGGCAATTTCCTGATGGTCCGGCCGCTGCGCACCCAGGCGCTGAAGACCGCGCTGAACGCGCCAGTCGACGCGACCTACCAGGTCTGGACCATAGAGCGGACGGGCCTGTCGGGCCGGGTGCGCTCACTATCGCTGTTCTACGATCAGGCACTGGCTTTCATCAGTGCCCAGGACAATGCCGATGGCACCTTCGATCCACGCACACGCGACTGGTTTCGCAGTGCTTTGGACACTGCCGGGCAGATCACGACCGAACCCTACGTTTTCTTTTCCACCCGCAACATCGGCACGACCCTTGCCCGCCGAAGCGGCGAGGACGCGGTCATCGGTGCCGACCTCACCCTCGCGGCCTTGTCCCAGACGCTCGCCAAGCACAAGGTGACCGTCGGCACCGAGATCGTGCTGATCGATCCCCAAGGCAATGCCGTGGGTTATCCCGACAGCGATCGGTTGCTAGCGGACACAGCATCGGCCCGACTGATCCAAGCCCGCGAGCTCAACCCATCCATCGCCGCCGCGCTCGACGCCAACAGTGACGCAACGCACCTGGCGGCAGCCGGCCGCCAATGGATCGTGTCCCGCAGTCATATGCAGGAAGGCGGACCACAGGGCCTGGAGCTGGCGTTGCTGGTGCCCGAGGATGAATTGCTGGCCGATGCCTATCGCATGCGCTGGCAGGGCGCCCTGATTACCCTGGCCACCCTGCTGCTGTGTCTGCCCTTGGGCTGGCTGACTTCCAGGCTGCTGGTCAAACCGTTGAGCGCGTTGGTGCAGGAAGCGGATGCCATTCGCAGTTTCGACTTCACCCATCCGGTGTCGCGCCACACCTTGGTGCTGGAGATCGATCAGCTGAGCCTCTCGATGGCCCGAATGAAAGAGACACTGGCAAGCTTCTTCGAAATCACCGCCAGCCTGCGTGCCGAAACCCGCTTCGCCCCACTGCTCGAACGGGTGCTGTTCGAGACTGTGAAAATCGGCCAGGCCCAGGCTGGCCTGATTTATCTACGCGAGAACGACAGTGACCAGGTCAAGCCGTACGGACTGGTCATCGATGGGGCCGTACAGTCGCTGGCGGCCTTTGAACTGCAAAGCCATCCACTGGCCGGCGATACCAGCCCACCCTGGCTGCGGCAACTGGCCCTCACGGACAACCTCGTCACCTCCCTGGGCTTCGAACAGACCGGTGATCTGCAGCGTATTCTGCAGACACTCGAATCCCCTCGGGTCCATCTGATTGGCATCCACCTGCGCAACCGCCACCTGGACACCATCGGCATGCTGGTGCTGCTGATCCACGATACGGGCACCGAAGCCGACCTGGAGAAACTCCAACCAGACCGCATCGCCTTCCTGCAGGCGGTATCCGGCGCTGCTGCCGTGAGCATCGAAAGCCAGCGCCTGCAAACCCGCCAGAAACAGTTGCTGGATTCGTTCATTCAGTTGCTGGCCGGTGCGATCGATGCCAAGAGCCCCTATACCGGAGGTCATTGCCAGCGGGTGCCGGCCCTGACACTGCTACTCGCCCAGGCCGCCGCCGCGAGCACCGCTCCGGCGTTCGAAGGCTACCACCCCACCGAAGATGAATGGGAAGCGCTGCACATCGCCGCCTGGCTGCACGATTGCGGCAAGGTCACCACCCCCGAGTACGTGGTGGACAAAGCCACCAAGCTGGAAACCCTGAACGACCGGATCCACGAAATCCGCACCCGCTTCGAGGTGCTCAAGCGCGACGCCTGGATCGACTACTGGAAAGCCCTGGCAACGGGAGGCGAACCTTCCTTGCTGGCGCACAAACGCGATGAGACGCTGGCCGGCCTCGACGACGACTTCGCCTTCGTCGCGCGTTGCAACCTGGGTACCGAAGCCATGGCCGACACCGACCTGCAACGTTTGCAGAAGATTGCCCAGCGCCCCTGGGTCCGGACACTGGACGATCGCCTGGGTGTGTCGTGGGAAGAGAGCCGGCGCCAGGCGCGCACGCCCAAGCCAACGCTCCCGGTCGTCGAAACCCTATTGGCCGACAAACCCGAACACCTGGTGGCGCGACACGAGGCCGAACTGATCCCGGCAGACAACCCATGGGGCTTCCAACTGGATGTGCCGGCCTGGAAATACAACCGTGGCGAACTCTACAACCTCAGCATCCCACGGGGCACGCTGACCCGCGAAGAACGCTACGTCATCAATCACCACATGGTGCAGACGATCCTGATGCTCAGCCAGTTGCCCTTCCCCAGCCACTTGGAGCACGTTGCGGAAATCGCCGGTGGTCATCACGAAAAAATGGATGGCACCGGATACCCCAAGCGACTCAAGCGCGAGGAAATGAGTCTGCCGGCGCGCATGATGGCGATCGCCGATATTTTCGAAGCACTGACAGCGGCCGACCGCCCCTACAAGAAAGCCAAGAAACTGAGTGAAGCCCTGGGCATCATGGCCACCATGTGCCGTGACGCCCATATCGATCCGGAGCTGTTCAAGCTGTTCATCGATGAACGGGTCTACCTGAGCTACGCCGAGCAGTTTCTCGATCCGGGCCAGATCGATGACGTCGACGTGGAACAGCTCCTGGCCCAGTCGGGATTACGGCCATGCTGATCGCAATCGCCCCCATTGGGTCCGAGCCTGCTCGTTCAGCAGTCGGTCAGACGCAGGAAAATCTGCGCCAACTGCTCGATGCCGGCCTGGTCAAGCTCGCTGAAGCGCGCCAGCTTCGGGCTGTCCAGGTCAAGCACGCCGATCAGGCGTCCATCCTTGAACAGCGGCACCACCAGTTCGCTGTTCGACGCACTGTCACAGGCGATGTGACCCGCGAAGGCATGCACGTCCTCGACGCGCTGGGTCTGGCCGGTTGCCGCCGCCGTGCCGCAAACACCCCGGCCGAAGGGGATCCGCACGCAGGCGATCTGGCCCTGGAACGGGCCCAGCACCAGCTCTTCGTTGCGATTGAGGTAAAAGCCAGCCCAGTTCAGGTCATCCAGCTGACTGAACAGAAACGCCGAAAACTGCGCGGCATTGGCAATGAAATCACGCTCATCGGCCAACAGGGATTGCAGCTGTGCCGATAACAGCTCGTAGCCGTCGAGGCCTTGGCCGGTGCTCTTCAGATCGATCATGCCTTATGCTCCAGAAGTTTGAGGCCTACCCAATAACGGGCAAATTGATAAGCGCAACGTCCGTTGCGGTTGCCCCGTCCGGTGGCCCACCGGACTGCTTGTATATCGAGTGCTTCATCACGCTGCCAGGCCAGCCCGGCCTTGGCCGCCAGTTCGCCGATCCAGTGCTCGACCACGTTGAGGAAATGTTCTTGGGTAAAGGGATAGAACGACAGCCACAGCCCGAAACGGTCGGACAAGGCGATCTTGTCCTCAACGGCTTCGCTGGGGTGCAGCTCGCCATCGACCCGCTTCCAGTTCTCGTTGTCGCTTTCCTTTTCCGGCACCAGATGGCGGCGGTTGGAGGTCGCATACAGCAGCACATTGTCCGGAGCCTGTTCAAGAGAGCCATCCAGCACGCTCTTGAGCACCCGGTAATCACCTTCGCCGGATTCGAACGACAGGTCATCGCAGAACAACACGAAGCGCTGGGGCAGCTTGGCGACCTGCTCGACCACCCGAGGCAGATCCGCCAGGTGATCGCGCTCGATCTCGATCAACCGCAAGCCCTGCGGGGCATGCTCGGCCAGCAAGGCACGTACCAGGGACGATTTACCCGTACCTCGCGAGCCCCAGAGCAGCGCGTGGTTGGCCGGCATGCCCTGGATGAACTGGTGCGTGTTGCGTCCCAGTTGTTCGACCTGGCGCTCGACGCCGATCAGGTCCGACAGGCGCATGTCGAGGCTGACCTGCAGCGGCAGCAGGTACCCGCTGCGGCCGTCGCGCTGCCAGCGGGCCGCCAGGGTTGCGGTCCAGTCGATGGCAGGCCGGGGCGCGGGCAGCAAAGGTTCGATACGGGCCAGCACCGCATCGGCGCGCTCAAGAAAAGCATTCAATCGCGAGTCCACGTCTTTTCCTCGGGCAGGTTCACAGTAATGATGGTGCCACGGCGACGAAACGCCGTATTCATTGGCGGGTCTATCCCACACAACATAAACCGGCCGGGCCGGTATTCAGAGATGATCAGCTATGCTTGAGCGGCGAAGGGAAACGTAAGTGGTTCACCATTCCATGGACATCAGGTTCACCCAACGGCTGTCATACAAGCAGGCTCGACTGACCGTCCTGGTGGGTTTCGTACTGGGCACTTTGCTCAGCCTGGTGCAGATAGGCATCGATTATGCCAGCGAAGACGCGTCGATCAACCGCGAGATCCTGTCGCTGATGGAAATCAGCCACAACCCCGCCTCGCGCATCGCCTACAACATCGACGCCGAACTGGCCCAGGAACTGTCCCTGGGGCTGCTGCGTTCACCGGCGATCATCGGCGCCGAACTGGTCGACAACAACAATACCGTACTGGCCAGCGTCAAACGACCCGAGCTGCAGAGCAGTTACCGATTCATCAGCGACTTTCTGTTCGGTGCACAGCGTCAATTCGAAGACCGGCTCTACCTGGACCATCTGCCCGGCGAATCCCTGGGCGTGCTGCGCCTGGACGTCGACACCTATACATTCGGCAGTCGTTTCCTGCGCCGGGCCGAGGTGACGTTGCTCAACGGCTTCGCCCGCAGCCTGATCCTGACCGGGCTATTACTGGCGTTGTTCTACGTGATGCTGACCAAACCCCTGGTGCGGGTTATCCGTGAGTTGAGCAGTCGAGACCCGGCCAGCAGCGAACAGAGCCGGCTGGACTGCCCTTCCGGCCACCAATACGACGAGATCGGCGTACTGGTCTCGGTCGCCAACCAGCAGTTCGAGAATATCTCCACCGAAATCCAGCAGCGGCGTACCGCCGAAAATCGCCTCACCGAATACCTGGCGCAACTGGAAAACATCGTCTCGGCGCGCACCGCCGAACTCAAGGCCATCAATGATCGCCTCAGCCAATCCAACGAAGAACTGGAAGTGGCCAGGCGTACCGCCCTGGACATGGCCGAAGCCCGTTCCGCCTTCCTGGCCAGCATGAGTCATGAGATCCGCACGCCGCTCAACGGCCTGCTGGGGATGATTGCCTTGTCCCTGGATGGGCCCCTGACCGCTGAACAACAACAGCAGCTCTCGATTGCCCATGACTCGGGCAAGGTATTGGTGGAACTGCTCAATGACATTCTCGATCTGTCGAAATTCGATGCCGGCCAACTGGAACTCGAACGCATCCCGTTCGATCTGGCCTCCCTGATCGAGGACACTGCCAACCTGCTTTCCCAGAATGCCGCCCCCAGTGTCGAGCTGGCCTGCCTGATCGATCCACGATTCCCTGCGCAGGTGCTTGGCGACCCGACCCGGGTGCGTCAGATCGTCAGCAACCTGTTGTCCAATGCACTTAAATTCACCCGCTTCGGCCGGGTCGATGTACGACTGACTGCCTACGAAGGCGGTGTACGCATCGAGGTCTGCGACACCGGCATCGGCATTCCCCAGGAAGCCCAGGCGAGGATCTTCCAGCCCTTCACCCAGGCCGGTGCCGGCATTACCCGTCAGTTTGGTGGCACCGGCCTGGGCCTGGCGCTGACCAATAACCTCTGCGAAGCCATGCAGGGCCGGTTGACGATCAGCTCCGAAGCCGGCTTCGGCAGCCAGTTCTGCGCTGACCTGCCCCTGTCTTGCCATACCCCGGCGACGCCCGCCGAACCGTTGCGCGGCAATGTCGTCGCCATCACCGCCGGCAGCAGCGGGTTGGCCGAGTTGCTGGACATGCTGCTGCCCACCTGGGGGCTGGACTACCAGAGACGCTCCGTGGATGACTCGCTGCTGGGCCTCAAGCCCGATGTGCTGATCACCGACTGCCCTGAATGCCTGTTCAACCTGCGACCGACCTTCAGCGCCCCCATCCTGCTGGTAACCGCCTACGGCAGTTTCATGCCCAGCCAGGAAGCCGCAGCCCTCGCCCCGCTGTTGCAACAGGCCCGCCCGCTGGCACGCCATGCGCTGTATCAGATCCTGCGTCGCGCCCTGCAAAGCGAAGCGACCACCATCAACGAAACGCAGATCGAGACGCCGCCGCTGTCCAGGCGCGCCCAGGTCTTGCTGGTCGAGGACAATCCGGTCAATCAATTGGTCGCCAAGGGCATGCTGGTGAAGCTGGGCTGCGAAGTCACCGTCGCAGCCCACGGCGCGGAAGCATTGAATCAGCTCGAACAACGGGATTTCGACCTGGTGCTGATGGATTGCAACATGCCGGTGATGGACGGCTACGAAGCCAGTCGGCAGATACGCCGAAGCGGGCGCTGGCCGGACCTGCCGATTGTCGCACTGACAGCCAATGCCATGCCTGAGGAGCGGGAACGCTGCCGGACCGCCGGCATGAGCGACTATTTGTCCAAACCGTTCCGCCGCGAGGAGTTGGCGGCGGTACTGGATCAGTGGGTACCGACTACGTCAGCGCCTTGATCTGCCCCAGCAGGTGGTCGAGAGCATCGCGCAACGTCCCCAGGCCGTCCAGGTCGATCCCGCTATCGCATAACAGGCGGGCCTTCAGCGGGCCGACCTGGTTACGCAGGGCCCGCCCTGTGTCCGTCAGGCTCAAGTGCACTTCGCGCTCATCCCGGGCCGAACGCTGGCGTTGCACCAGGTCCAGCTGTTCCAGGCGCTTGAGCAGCGGCGTCAGTGTCCCGGAATCCAGCAGCAGCCGCTCCCCCAGGGCCTTGACCGTGGGTTGCTCCGGCGCGATGTCCTGCCATTCCCACAGCACCAGCATCGCCAGATATTGCGGGTAGGTCAGGCCGAGCTGGTCGAGCATTGGCTTATAGCCGCGAATCACCGCCCGCGACGCGGCGTACAGCTTGAAGCACAACTGGCTGTCGAGCCTCAATGCATCGATCGACACGTCATTCATTTGAGCAGGGCTTCGATCTCTGAAGTGAGGTCCTGGGGCTTGGTGGTCGGAGCAAAACGCTTGACCACTTGGCCATCCTTGCCGATCAGGAACTTGGTGAAGTTCCACTTGATGCCCTTGGATCCCAGCACGCCAGGGGCTCGCTGCTTGAGCTGGACGAACAGTGGATGAGCATTGGCGCCGTTGACTTCGATTTTCTTGAACAGCGGGAAGCTCACGCCGAAATTCAGCTCGCAGAACTCGGAAATCGCGCCCTCGTTACCCGGCTCCTGCTTGCCGAACTGATTGCAGGGAAAGCCCAGCACCACCAGGCCCCGGTCCTTGTAGGTCTGCCACAGCGATTCGAGGCCTTTGTATTGCGGCGTGAAACCGCACTGACTGGCGGTATTGACCACCAGCACGGCCTTGCCGGCGAAATCGGCGAGGGTCTTTTGCTCGCCCTTGATGGTGGTGCAGGGGATGCTCAGCAAGTTGTCGCTCATGGCAAGGCTCCGAAGGAATGGGACAGGCGTGCAAGATAGCGAGCAATTCAATTGTGTGCAATTTAATTAGCAGGACTACCGACATCATGGACTATTCAAGAGCAAGGCCTGTAGGAACAAGGCCTCGCTCCTACAGGTTTACTCGCGGGCCACGAGGTCCAGGCACACCGAGTTGATGCAGTACCGCAGCCCCGTGGGCGGCGGGCCGTCGGGGAATACATGCCCCAGGTGGGCATCACACTTGGCACACACCACCTCTGTACGGATCATGCCGTGGCTCACGTCCCGCACCTCCATCACCGCGTTGCCCTCGATGGGCGCGTAGAAACTCGGCCAGCCGCAGCCGGAATCGAACTTGGTGTGGGAATCGAACAGCGGCTCGTGGCAGCAGATGCAGTGGTACACGCCATCGGTCTTGGTGGCGTTGTACTTGCCCGAGAACGGTCGTTCGGTGCCCTTCAATCGACAAACGTTGTACTGCTCCGGATCGAGCATGGCGCGCCACTCATCAAGGGTTTTCTGCAACTTTTCCATCGTCTTGCCTCGGCAATTGAAAAAGCCCGATCCGACGCTTTTCCGCGGGTCGGGCGGCACGTATGATTGCGCCTCGTCAGATGCCAGTCTGGCAGTCGCGTCCTGCGTATTCAAACGGATTGTGACGCCCATGCCGCGTCAAGCCCGGGTACAGACGCAGGATCACCAGAACGGTCGTCGAGACGCCCGCCTGGATCGTTCATTTTCGGGAACACATCACCATGCAGGTCAGCAAATCGAACAAGCTCGCCAACGTCTGCTACGACATTCGCGGCCCGGTGCTCAAGCACGCCAAACGCCTGGAAGAGGAAGGCCATCGCATCCTCAAGCTGAACATCGGCAACCCGGCACCCTTTGGTTTCGAAGCGCCCGATGAAATTCTCCAGGACGTGATCCGCAACCTGCCGACCGCCCAGGGCTACAGCGACTCCAAGGGCCTGTTCAGCGCACGCAAGGCGGTGATGCAGTATTACCAGCAGAAGCAGGTCGAAGGCGTCGGCATCGAGGACATCTACCTGGGCAACGGTGTGTCCGAGCTGATCGTGATGTCGATGCAGGCACTGCTCAACAACGGTGACGAGGTGCTGGTGCCGGCCCCGGACTACCCGCTGTGGACCGCTGCCGTGAGCCTGTCCGGTGGCAACCCGGTGCATTACCTGTGCGACGAACAGGCCAACTGGTTTCCCGACCTGGCGGACATCAAGGCCAAGATCACGCCGAACACCAAGGCGCTGGTGATCATCAACCCGAACAACCCGACCGGCGCGGTCTACTCCAGGGAAGTGCTGCTGGGCATGCTGGAGTTGGCTCGCCAACACAACCTGGTGGTGTTCTCCGACGAGATCTACGACAAGATCCTGTACGACGACGCCGTCCACATCTGCACCGCCTCCCTGGCTCCGGACCTGTTGTGCCTGACCTTCAACGGCTTGTCCAAATCCTACCGCGTGGCGGGTTTCCGCTCCGGCTGGATTGCCATTTCCGGGCCCAAGCATCACGCCCAGAGCTACATCGAAGGCATCGATATGCTGGCCAACATGCGCCTGTGCGCCAACGTACCGAGCCAGCACGCCATCCAGACGGCACTGGGCGGCTACCAGAGCATCAACGACCTGGTCTTGCCCCCGGGCCGACTGCTGGAACAGCGCAACCGCACCTGGGAACTGCTCAATGACATTCCCGGCGTCAGTTGCGTCAAGCCGATGGGCGCGCTCTACGCCTTTCCACGGATCGATCCGAAAGTCTGCCCGATCCACAACGACGAAAAATTCGTACTCGACCTGCTTCTGTCCGAAAAGCTGCTGATCGTCCAGGGCACGGCATTCAACTGGCCGTGGCCGGATCATTTCCGCGTCGTGACCCTGCCGCGGGTCGATGACCTGGAGCAGGCCATTGGCCGTATCGGCAATTTCCTCAAGTCCTACCGTCAATAGGCCGGTTCAGCGTGCGAGGTACCTCGCCTCGCGCGCTGACTGATTCAGCAACATATCTGTTCAGTCGGTTTTGAAGGTCCTTCTACACTGACTGTCCAGCAACCGATGGGCTGCAGGCCCCCACGCTCACGGGGCAAGAACGACATATTTCATTCCTCTGGTACTTTCAGAAAAGTCTTTCAATCATTTGGGAAGCCTGTAGGACACAGTTTGAAATAGTCGGTGAGTTGAATAGGCTGCTACAGCACCTTATATACCCCGCATAACGCTACATCCTAAGCATGAGGAGTTTGCTACCACCATGATGCGCATCCTGCTGTTCTTGGCCACTAACCTGGCGGTCGTGCTGATTGCCAGCATCACCCTGAGCCTGTTCGGCTTCAACGGGTTCATGGCGGCCAATGGGGTTGATCTCAACCTCAATCAGCTGCTGATCTTCTGTGCGGTGTTCGGTTTCGCCGGCTCCCTGTTCTCGCTGTTCATCTCCAAGTGGATGGCGAAGATGAGCACCGGCACCCAGATCATCAGCCAGCCGCGCACTCGCCATGAACAATGGCTGCTGCAGACCGTCGAGCAGTTGTCCCGCGAAGCAGGGATCAAGATGCCGGAAGTCGGGATCTTCCCGGCCTACGAGGCCAACGCCTTCGCCACCGGCTGGAACAAGAACGACGCGCTGGTCGCGGTCAGCCAGGGTCTGCTGGAGCGATTCTCGCCCGATGAGGTCAAGGCGGTGCTGGCCCACGAAATCGGCCACGTCGCCAACGGCGACATGGTGACCCTGGCGTTGATCCAGGGCGTGGTGAACACCTTCGTGATGTTCTTCGCCCGCATCATCGGTAACTTCGTCGACAAGGTGATCTTCAAGAACGAAGAAGGCCAGGGTATCGCCTACTACGTGGCGACCATCTTCGCCGAACTGGTCCTGGGCATCCTCGCCAGCGCCATCGTCATGTGGTTCTCGCGCAAACGCGAATTCCGCGCCGACGACGCCGGCGCCCGCCTGGCTGGCACCGGCGCCATGATCGGCGCCCTGCAGCGCCTGCGTGCCGAACAGGGCCTGCCGGTGCACATGCCCGACACCCTGAATGCGTTTGGCATCAACGGTGGCATCAAGCAGGGCCTGGCTCGCCTGTTCATGAGCCATCCACCGCTGGAAGAGCGTATCGACGCGCTGCGTCGCCGCGGCTGATCAGTTCGAACGACAAAAAGAAGCCCGCAGCGATGCGGGCTTTTTTTGTGCTGTTCGTCCAGGCCCCATCGCGAGCAGGCTCGCGATAGGGCCCGCACAGACGACATCACCCTCAACCCTTGGAAATCCGATAAACCCGTTCATCCAACCTCGTCACCCCAGCCTGCAAGAACTTCCAGCTTTCCCCCAGTACATCCTGCTCTTGCAAGACCTCCAGTCGCCAGTTGCTCCCCAGCAGCCGCTGCACCTCGTCATCCCCTACGGCGAAGGGTGGACCGGACATCTGCGCCTGGTCGTAATCCAGTGTGATCAGCAGGCCGACACAGTCTGGCAAGAGGCTCTGAAGGTGAGCCGCGTACTGTTCGCGCATCGGTGCAGGCAAGGCAATCAACGCCGCCCGATCGTACAACGCGGTGCAGCCAGCCACATCCTTTGCCGTCAAGGCGAAGAAATCGCCGCAACGGAGTTCGATGTCACCGGCACGGAACACCTTGAACACACCCTCTTCGCTCACGCTCGGCTCCAATTGATGCTCCTGGAACAAATCGGTGATGGCTTTTTCCGATAACTCCACGCCCAATACCGAATGGCCTTGATGGGCGAGCCACAGCAGGTCCAGGGTCTTGCCACACAATGGCACCAGCACCCGACTGCCCTGCTCCAACTCCAGCGGCGACCAGAAACGTTGCAGATAGGGATTCACTTCCGGCAAGTGAAAGCCGATCTGATTGGTCGACCATCGCTGATGCCAAAACGCAGCGTCCATGTTGTACTCCAAAAATATCGATGAAAACGGGTTAAAACTTATATTAGATTCCGATCATAGGGCTGATGGAAGATGACGACATCTTAACGTTCAGGAGCCCTTACATGCTGCCCAGCCTGTTTATCTCACATGGCTCGCCGATGCTTGCTCTGGAGCCCGGCGACAGCGGCCCGGCGCTGGCTCGCCTTGCCGCGCAACTGTCCAGGCCCAAAGCCATCGTCATTGTGTCCGCTCACTGGGAGAGTAACGAGCTTCAGGTCAGCGCCAACCCGCAGCCGCGTACCTGGCACGATTTCGGCGGTTTTCCGCCCGCGCTGTATCAGGTGCAATATCCCGCACCGGGAAATCCCGAGCTGGCGGCGACAGTGGCGGACCTGCTCAACGCTGCGCAACTGCCCGCGCGCCTCGACACCCAACGCCCTTCTGATCACGGCGTCTGGGTACCGTTGTCCTTGATGTATCCCGAGGCCGATATCCCGGTGGTGCAGGTTTCCCTGCCCAGCCGTCAGGGACCGACTTTGCAGACCCAGGTCGGCAGAGCGCTGGCGAACTTGCGCCAGGAAGGCATTCTGTTGATTGGCTCCGGCAGCATCACCCACAACCTGCGCGACCTCGATTGGCACGCCGGCCCCGAAAGCATCGAGCCGTGGGCGAAGGCTTTTCGGGATTGGATCGTGGAAAAACTGGCGGCCGATGATGAGGTCGCGCTGCACGACTATCGCCGCCAGGCGCCCAATGCCGTGCGCAGTCACCCCAGCGACGAGCACCTATTGCCGCTGTATTTTGCCCGCGGCGCCGGGGGAAGATTCAGCGTGGTTCACCAAGGGTTCACGATGGGGGCGTTGGGGATGGACATTTATCAGTTTGGCTAACCGCTGTACCGAGTCGCCTCGATCGCGAGCAGGCTCGCTCCCACATTGACTGGGTCGCTCACAAACCGCGACCACCAGAGATCAACTGTGGGAGCGAGCCTGCTCGCGATGGGCTCAACACCGATTCCAGGAAAAAGCACCAGGCAACAGGCCAAAAAAATCCCCGAACCAGTCGGGGATTTTTTCATGCTCGATCAATCAGCCAAGGGCCGATCAATCTTCGCGATAACGACGCAGCTTGAGTTGCTTGCCGGCCACGCGAGTGTCCTTGAGCTTGGTCAGCAACTTCTCCAGGCCTTCTTCCGGCAGTTCCACCAGGCTGAAGCTGTCGCGCACCTGGATGCGACCGATGGCTTCCCGCGCCAGGCCACCTTCGTTGAGGATGGCACCCAGCAGGTTCTTGGCGGCGATGCCATCACGGGCACCCAGGGCGGTACGGCAACGGGCACGACCTTCGGCCAGCGGGATCGGCGCACGACGCTCACGATCACCACGGTCCGGACGGTCACCGCGCTCAGGACGGTCGCCACGAGGCGTGCTGTTCGGCACCAGCGGACGCTCCTTCTCGATCGCAGCCAGGTCCAGCGCCTGTCCGTTGGTCGCCTTGCGCAGCAGAGCGGCGGCCAGCGCACGCGGGCTGCAACCGATGTCGGCGGTCAGGCGATCGAGCAGATCACCGTGGGTCGATTCGGCATCCGCTACCAGCGGCGACAGGCTGTTGGTCAGTTTCTTGATGCGAGCATCCAGAACGGCCTGGGCATCCGGCAGGCGAACTTCCGCGACCTTCTGACCGGTCACACGCTCGATCACTTGCAGCATACGGCGCTCACGAGGAGTCACCAGCAGCAACGCACGACCTTCGCGACCGGCACGACCGGTACGGCCGATACGGTGAACGTAGGATTCCGGGTCGTACGGCATGTCCACGTTGAAGACGTGGGTGATGCGCGGAACGTCCAGGCCACGGGCCGCGACGTCGGTCGCCACAACGATGTCCAGACGACCATCCTTGAGGGAGTCGATCACGCGCTCGCGCTGGTTCTGGGCAATGTCACCGTTCAGCGCAGCGGCTTTGTAGCCTTTGGCTTCCAGGGCGCTGGCCAGGTCCAGGGTCGCTTGCTTGGTGCGCACGAACATGATCAGGGCGTCGAAATCCTCGACTTCCAGCAGGCTCAGGACGGCAGAGGTCTTCTGGTCGGCGTGAACCAGCAGGTGAGCCTGCTCGATCGCGGTGACGGTCTGAGTCTTGCTCTGGATCTTGACGTGTTTCGGGTCTTTCAGATGACGCTCGGCGATCGCACGGATCGACTGCGGCAGCGTAGCCGAGAACAGTACAGTCTGGCGGGTTTCCGGCATGGCCTTGAAGATCACTTCCAGGTCATCCATGAAGCCCAGCTTGAGCATTTCGTCGGCTTCGTCGAGAACCAGGTGGTTCACGGTAGCCAGGACTTTTTCGTCGCGACGCAGGTGGTCGCACAGACGGCCCGGAGTGGCGACAACGATCTGTGCGCCATTACGGATTGCTTTCAGTTGTGGGCCCATCGGCGCGCCGCCGTAGACAGCCACAACAGTCACGCCCGGCATCTGCTTGGCGTAGGTTTCGAAAGCGGTTGCAACTTGCAGCGCCAACTCGCGGGTTGGGGCCAGGATCAGAGCTTGCGGCTCGCGCTTGGACGGATCAATGCGGTGCAGGATCGGCAGGGCGAACGCGGCGGTTTTACCCGTACCGGTTTGCGCCTGGCCAATCATATCGTGACCGGCGAGAATGATCGGGATCGACTGCTGCTGAATGGCCGAAGGCTCTTCATAGCCGGTAGCGACTACTGCAGCGACAATATTGGGATGAAGTTCAAGAGCGGCGAAGCCGCCGATTTCCTGGGTCATGGGTCTGCCTCTAAGTGCATCCGCAAAGACCCATGCTCCAAAGCTGCGCATGCCGTGTTGAGACTCAAGAGTCGCCCTGGCAGCTTTGTCGGCGGGGATTTGCGAAAACGAATGAATGAAAAAGAACGTCGAGAAAGCGTCCGTTATACGGACATGCAACCGAAGCTGGCTTCGCAATTGCGCTGTCTTGACGCGGCCCGGCTAAAGGCCGGCGCGCACTATACCGGAATTCGCCCGAAAAGGGAGCTTTTTTTACAGCGGCTAAACCGGTTCACCCTTTGTGGCGAGGGGATTTATCCCCGCTCGGCTGCGCAGCAGGCGTAAGGCCTTAAACTCTATGGGCCTGCTTCGCAGTCCAGCGGGGATAAATCCCCTCGCCACAGGATTCTCGGCTGTATCACGTCGCCGGCCGGATAGCCTTGATCAGCGGCAGCAACGAATAGCCCAATCGCGGCGCCAGCGCCTCGGCCCGGGCAACCAGCCCTTCCATGTCCATGGCCTGCTCCAGGTCCGCCGGCACGATCAGGATCACGTTGCCCTCCTTCACCGGCAGTTCCCAGTAATGCCGGTGGTACAAGCCGCGCAATAGTGCAGCGCCCAACGGTTTACCGTCGTCGGTGGCCCATTGGTTGATCACCAGCCAGCCGCCCGGGTTCAGGCGTTTCTGGCAATCCTCCAGGAACCCCCAGGCCAGATGCCCGACGCCAGGGCCGACATCGGTATAGAGATCGACGAAGATCAGGTCTGCAGGCTCGGCGGTTTCCAGCAGCTCCAGGGCGTCGCCGACCCGGATATACAGGCGCGGATCGTCGTCCAGCCCCAGGTATTCGATCGCCAGGCGCGGTACATCGGGGCGCAACTCGATGGCTTCGACATCTTCCAGCGGCAGGAATTTGAGACAGGCCTGGGTCAGCGTACCGGCACCCAACCCCAGGAACAGCGCGCTTTCCGGCTGCTCATGACATAACGCACCGATCAGCATGGCACGGGTGTAATCGTATTCGAGCCAGCTGGGATCGGCGGTGAACACGCAGCTTTGCTCGATGGCGTCACCGAACTCGAGGAACCGGTAGTCGGCCACTTCGAACACCCGGATCATGCCGAACTCATCGTGCACCTCGGCGAGCAGATGCTCGACGCGCTCCTCTGTCATTTCATCTCCTGATGGCAACCGAAGCGCCTCACAACGGGCCAAGCCAGTGGACAGCCTGGGCAAAAGCGCGATTGTCGGCCATGCGACGGGAGCAGGTCACGCACTAATTTGCTGATAACATGACCGCCCGAGCGTAAACCACCTAGAGATCATGATGAGCCAACCCTGGAGCCCTGACAGCTGGCGCGCCCTGCCGATCCAGCAACAACCCCGCTACCCCGACGCGGCGCATCTGCTGCGTGTCGAGCAGACCCTGGCCAGCTATCCGCCGCTGGTGTTTGCCGGAGAGGCGCGGGAGTTGCGCCGTCAGTTCGCCGAAGTCACCCAGGGCCGTGCCTTTTTGCTGCAGGGCGGCGACTGCGCCGAAAGCTTTGCCGAATTCTCGGCGGCCAAGATCCGCGATACCTTCAAGGTGCTGCTGCAGATGGCGATCGTGATGACCTTCGCCGCCGGCTGCCCGGTGGTCAAGGTCGGGCGCATGGCCGGACAGTTCGCCAAGCCGCGCTCGGCCAACGATGAAACCATCGACGGCGTGACCCTGCCGGCCTACCGGGGCGATATCGTCAACGGCATCGGCTTCGACGAACAGAGCCGAGTGCCGGACCCGGAGCGCCTGCTGCAGTCCTACCACCAGTCGACGGCCACGCTGAACCTGCTGCGGGCGTTCGCCCAGGGCGGGTTCGCCGACCTGCATCAGGTGCACAAGTGGAACCTGGACTTCATCGCCAACTCGGCCCTGGCGGAAAAATACAGCCACCTGGCCGACCGCATCGACGAAACCCTGGCGTTCATGCGCGCCTGCGGCATGGACAGCTCGCCGCAACTGCGCGAAACCAGCTTCTTCACCGCCCACGAAGCCCTGCTGCTCAATTACGAAGAAGCCTTCGTGCGCCGTGACAGCCTGACCAACGATTATTACGACTGCTCGGCCCACATGCTCTGGATCGGTGACCGCACCCGCCAGCTGGACGGTGCCCATGTCGAGTTCCTGCGCGGCGTGAACAACCCGATCGGGGTCAAGGTCGGGCCGACCATGGACCCTGACGACCTGATCCGCCTGATCGACGTGCTCAACCCGGACAACGATCCGGGCCGCCTGAACCTGATCGCGCGGATGGGTGCAAACAAGGTCGGCGACCACCTGCCACCCCTGCTGCGCGCCGTGCAGCGTGAAGGCAAGCAGGTGCTGTGGAGTTCGGACCCGATGCATGGCAACACCATCAAAGCCAGCAGCGGCTACAAGACCCGGGATTTCGCGCAGATCCTTGGCGAAGTGAAGCAGTTCTTCCAGGTCCACGAAGCCGAAGGCACCTATGCCGGCGGCATCCACATCGAAATGACCGGCCAGAACGTCACCGAATGCATCGGCGGCGCGCGGCCGATCACCGAGGATGGGCTGTCAGACCGCTACCACACCCACTGCGACCCACGGATGAACGCTGACCAGTCGCTGGAGCTGGCGTTCTTGATTGCCGAGACGTTGAAGCAGGTCAGGCGGTGAGTCGGTCAGTCTTGTAGCGCCTGATCCGCCGCTTTCGCGAGCAAGCCCGCTCCCACATGAGGCCGAGTCGTTCACGAATATCGTGTCCACCGAAAAGCAACTGTGGGAGCGGGCTTGCTCGCGATGAGGCCAGCTCGGTCACCATCAATCCGGGCCAACACCCCCGCCAACCGAACCCCACCCACCCGCCGGCAATTAAGCTGTACCCGCTCCAACCCCAGCCAACCTGCCAGACGATGCAGGTTCGCCGCTAACGCCTGCATCCCCTCCTCGTCCACCCCCGGTTCCTCCTCATGCACGGCATGCACCGCCAACCGGCCCTGGGCTCTCTCGGCCCGTAGATCAACTCGCGCCGCGATGCGTTCGTTGTGCAGGAACGGCAACACGTAATAGCCATACACCCGCTTGTGGGCCGGGGTATAGATTTCCAATCGATAACGGAAGTCGAACAACCGCTCGGTACGGCCGCGCTCCCAGACCAGCGAATCGAAAGGCGACAACAAGGCACTCGCCGCCACCTTGCGGGGGATTTTCGGGGCGGGCCGGCACCACGCGGGCTGCTTCCAATCCTGCACCTGACAGCGCACCAACTCGCCGGCCTCCTCCAGCTCGACCAGCCGTGCCCGGCTGTCGGCAGGATCGAGGCGAAAGTAATCGCGCAAGTCCTTCTCGGTGCCGACGCCCAAGGCATTGGCGGCGTGCAGCAATAACGCACGCTGGGCCTGGGCCTCGTCCGGCAGAGGTTGTTGCAGGACCGAGGCCGGGAGTACCCGTTCCGGCAAGTCGTACAGCCGCTCGAAACCACGTCGTCCCGCCACTGTGACCTCTCCGGCGGCGAACAGCCATTCCAACGCGTGCTTCTCGGCGCTCCAGTCCCACCAGGGTCCGGCCTTTTCCTGGCGAGTGGACAAGCTGCCGGCCCCCAGGGCACCCCGCTCTCGCACCGAAGCCAGGACACGCCGGATGACGTCCTGGCGTTCATGGCCAAAACGCGCCAGTTGTTGGTAAATGCCTTCACCCCGGGACGCCCGGACCATGCGCCAGCGCATCAGCGGATACATCGACAAGGGCAAAAGGGAAGCCTCGTGGCCCCAGTATTCGAACAACGTACGACGTCGCCCCTGGCTCCAGGCTGCTTGATCGAGCAAATCGGGATTGTAGTGACCGAGGCGGGAGAACAGCGGGAGATAATGGGAGCGCACCAGCGCATTGACCGAATCGATCTGCAGCACGCCAAGGCGTTCGATCAGACGGTTGAGGCGAGAGGGTTGCACCGAAGCCGGCGGCAGCCGCCCATCGAATCCCTGGGCGGCCAGCGCCAGACGCCGGGCCTGTTTGAGGGTAAAGGATGCAGTCGCGGGCATGGAGATCTCCTTGTCTGCTCGCAACCTACCTCACCAAGAGTCGATTTGTGTAGGGAAGGATGGCTCATTTGTGCATGGGGTCATCCCAGAACGGCCGAACCACTTCCTGTTCAACATCCGCACGGCTGACGCCGATGTCCTTGAGCGCCTCGTCGCTTAAACCGGCGAGCAATTCGCGCTCGTGGTGCAATTCATACCAGCGGCTAAACTTGTGAAACAGCTCGCCGAGGGAAAACCGGTGGGATGAGTGTTTATCGATCGATATGTATCCTTTCTGACCTTTCATCGTGATGTCCTCCGTTGGGGGTGGTTCAAGTCTCGCGCCACAGCTAAGATCAATCCAACGAATGTTTCTGATGCAATACATCTCGGAGATTGATCCATTGTCGAGTTACCCGAGCATCGATACGGAAGTGCTGCGTACCTTCGTCGCCATCGCCGACCAGGGCGGTTTCACGCGCGCGGGCGAACTGGTGAACCGCACCCAGTCTGCGGTCAGCATGCAGATGAAGCGCCTGGAAGAAGATGTCTTGCAGCGTCGGCTGTTCGAGCGTGACGGACGACAGGTCAAGCTCACCGCTGAAGGTCAGGTGCTATTGGGCTACGCCCGGCGAATCCTCAAGCTGCACAGTGAGGTGTTCAATACCCTGCGCGAACCGCACATGGTCGGCACGGTGCGCATCGGCACCCCGGACGACTACGTCATGCGGTTCCTGCCGGGCATCCTGCAACGCTTTGCCCAGTTCTATCCGCTGATCGAAATCGAGGTGCACTGCGAGTCGTCCAAGCAGCTGTTACTGCGCCAAGACCTG
Source organism: Pseudomonas sp. AF32 (assembly GCF_022342325.2). Classification (NCBI taxonomy): domain Bacteria; kingdom Pseudomonadati; phylum Pseudomonadota; class Gammaproteobacteria; order Pseudomonadales; family Pseudomonadaceae; genus Pseudomonas; species Pseudomonas sp. AF32. The sequence goes on from NZ_RQJK02000028.1 coordinate 66,362, forward strand.
GACCTGTCCATCGTCACCCGTAAACCGGGAGACGAGATAGGCCAGTTGTTGCGCAAGGAACGCTTTGTCTGGGCCGAAGCGGCGTGTTTCAGCGCCCACGAAAAAACACCGCTGCCGCTGGCGATGTTCAACAGCGACTGTTTCTGCCGACAATGGGCATGCAATGCGCTGGACGCCATGGGCCGCGAATATCGCGTGGCCTACAACAGCTCCAGCCTGTCGGCGCTCATGGCGGTGGTCGGCGCGGGCCTGGCGATCACCGCGCAACTGGAAAGCCTGCTGACGCCGGACATGCGCGTGCTGGGCGAGGCGGAAAACCTGCCGGAACTGCCCGAGGCCAGCATCATGCTGATCCGCAACCTGCATAATCCGTCGCCGATCACCGAATGCCTGGCCGAGCACATCGTCGAAGGCTTCAAACTTTAAGGGCGAGCAGCACCGCGCAGACCACCAGAAAGCCACAGAACAGTGCCCGCAGCAGCCGTTCCGGCATGGCATGGGCGACCTTCACCCCCCAACTGATGCTCAACAGGCCACCCGCGGCCAGTGGCAATCCGATCCACCAGTCCACCTGATGGTGAAAGGCATAGGTGGCGAGGGTCACGCCAGTGCTGGGCAAGGCCAGGGACAGCGACAGTCCCTGGGCAACCACTTGGGTGGTGCCGAACAGGCTGGTCAGGATCGGCGTCGCGACAACCGCCCCGCCTACACCGAACAGACCGCCCATGGTCCCGGATACCGCACCCAGCACACCCAGCCATGGCCAGCCATATCGCATCTGCGCCGACGCCGGCGCAGATGCGGTGAACATGCGGATCAGGTTGTAGGCCGCCAGGACGATCAGGAACACCACGAAGCCGATCCGCATGCTTTCCGAATCGATGCCGACGGCCCAGATCGAGCCCAGCCAGGCAAAGCAGAAGCCCATGGTGGCCAGCGGCAGCACATGGCGCAGCTCGATACGGTTACGCTGGTGATAACGCCACAACGCGAGCATCACGTTGGGCACCACCATGACCAGCGCCGTACCTTGCGCAATCTGCTGGTCAAGACCGAACCAGACGCCCAGCACTGGAATCGCGATCAGTCCACCACCAATACCGAACAATCCCCCCAAGGTGCCCAATGCAGCACCCAACACCAGATACAACAGACTCTCGATCACAGACGATTCCCCTTCATCAAGGCACATATCCTACGCAGTCAATGCCTTTGGGGGAACGTGACATCCGCTCGATACATCGGAATTATCTGGCGCATTAAAGATTCACCCGCTAGATTTGTGACGTTCACTGTATTCATTGATGAAGGTTTTACCCATGAGCACCCAGCGCGACACCCCTGAAGCCTGCGAGGCCCTGCTGCTGGACAATCAGGTGTGCTTTGCCTTGCACTCCACCTCGCTATTGATGACCAAGGTCTACAAGCCCCTGTTGCAGGCCCTGGGCCTGACGTATCCGCAATACCTCGCCATGATGGTGTTGTGGGAAAAGGACGGTTTGACCGTGGGCGAGATCAGCAACCGCCTGCTGACCGATCCCGGCTCCTTGACCCCACTGCTCAAACGCCTGGAGGCCGAGGGTCTGCTGAGCCGCACCCGCAGCCGGGAAGACGAGCGTGTGGTGATTATCGAACTGACCGAACGAGGCCGTGCCCTGCGGGAAAAGGCCCTCGACATTCCCCAGTGCATCCTCGCCTCCAGTGGCCAGACGCTGGAGCAACTGAAGAAACTGCAAATGGACCTGCAGGCATTGCGCGCAAATCTGCAGGACAGCCTCTGAAGGCAGATTCACCGCATCGCGAGCAAGCTCGCTTCCACAGTGACCAGGTCTGACAGACGCACCGCGTACATCTTGTGGGAGCGAGCCTGCTCGCGATGACGACGGCACACCCCACATTGCCGTTTCAGTCAGACCGCTATCGCGAGCAGGCTCGCCCCCACCGAAAAAAATTTCAGCCTCACGAACAGCTCTAAATCGAGGGTTTCAGGGTTTTTACGTTCATCTGTTCGGACGTTTTATAAAAATTTATCTTGCGCACAAAATATTAGCGAACTATATTCGCTTCACACCTACTTAGCGCGCAAACATTTAGCGCAGAACAACCACCTGAAAACGAGGCAAACATCATGAAAACTCTCTACACCGCAATCGCAACTTCCACCGGCGGCCGTGATGGTCGCGCAATCTCGAGTGACAACATCCTCGACGTCAAACTCGCTACGCCCAAGGAACTCGGTGGTGCAGGCGGTGCGGCGACCAACCCGGAACAGCTGTTTGCCGCCGGCTACTCGGCCTGCTTCATCGGCGCGTTGAAATTCGTCGCCGGCCAGAGCAAACGCAAGATCCCGGACGACGCCTCGATCACCGCCCATGTTGGCATCGGCCAGATTCCCGGTGGCTTCGGCCTCGACATCGACCTGCACATCAGCCTGCCTGGCGTGGACCAGGCCGATGCGCAAAGCCTGGTCGAGGCGGCTCACCAGGTCTGCCCGTACTCCAACGCCACCCGTGGCAACGTCGATGTACGCCTGCACGTCACCGTTTAATCACCGACCCGGCACCGAAACCAAGGAGATCCACATGAACACATTCAGCAAAGCCCTGACCGGCACCCTTCTCGCACTCAGCATCAGCAGCGCCTTTGCCGACGGCATCGTCGAACACAACACCCAGGCGTTCCTCGATGCCCTGAACGCCGGCACCGGCAAGCCCCTGGAGCAACTGTCGCCCAAGGACGCCCGTGCGGTACTGAGCGGCGCCCAGGCAGGTGTAAAGCTGACCTTGCCCAAGGCTGAGGTCAGCGAGAAAACCATCCAGGTCGATGGGCAGGCAATCAACCTGACCATCGTTCGCCCGGCGGGGGTCAAGGGTGAGCTGCCCGCGTTCATGTTTTTCCACGGCGGCGGCTGGGTACTGGGGGACTTCCCGACCCACGAAAGGCTGGTCCGGGACTTGGTGGCGGGGTCGGGGGCGGTCGCGGTGTTCGTCAACTACACGCCTTCACCTGAAGCGCATTACCCGGTGGCTATCAACCAGGCCTACGCGGCGACAAAATGGGTGGCCGAGCATGGCAAGCAGATCAACGTCGATGGCAAACGCCTGGCTGTAGCGGGTAACAGCGTCGGTGGCAACATGGCGGCCGTCGTGGCCCTGATGGCCAAGGACAAAGGCACGCCAGCGATTCGCTTCCAGGCGCTGCTGTGGCCGGTGACCGATGCCAGCTTCGAGACGGCGTCCTACAACCAGTTCGCCGAGGGACACTTCCTCACCAGGAACATGATGAAGTGGTTCTGGGACAACTACACCACCGACGCCGGGCAGCGTAACGAGATCTACGCCTCACCGTTGCGGGCGACCACCGCGCAACTCAAGGGCCTGCCGCCAGCACTGGTGCAGACCGCCGAAGCCGATGTATTGCGTGACGAAGGCGAAGCCTATGCCCGCAAACTGGACGCCGCTGGCGTCCCTGTGACCGCCGTACGCTACAACGGCATGATCCATGACTATGGCCTGCTCAACGTGGTGAGCCAGGTGCCCGCGGTGCGCTCGGCGATGTTGCAGGTGTCCGAAGAGCTCAAGCAGCACTTGAAGTAACGTGTGGCTCTATACAATCAGAAATGAAAAAGCCCGACTCAATGGTCGGGCTTTTTTCATGCAAAAGACTTCGCTTATTTAGCGCGGCCTTTGTAGGAACCGCCGTCGCGGGTATCGATCTCGATCATGTCGCCGATTTCGATGAAGTCAGCAACCGACAGTTCGGTACCGTTCTTCAGTTTGGCAGGCTTCATGACCTTGCCGGAGGTGTCGCCGCGAGCGGAACCTTCGGTGTAGTCAACCTGACGCACGATGGTGGTCGGCAGTTCTACGGATACCAGGCGGCCTTCGAAGAATACGGCTTCGCAGACGTCGGTCATGCCTTCTTCAACGAATGGCAGAACGCTTTCGATGTCTTCGGCGTTCAGCTCGTACATGGTGTAGTCAGTGGTGTCCATGAACGTGTAGGAATCGCCGCTGATGAAGGACAGGGTCGCTTCCTTGCGGTCGAGGATCACGTCGTCCAGTTTGTCGTCCGCACCGTAGACGGTTTCGGTCTTGTAACCGGTCAGCAGGTTCTTCAGCTTGGTCTTCATGATCGCGCTGTTACGACCCGACTTGGTGAATTCAGCTTTCTGAACCAGCCAAGGATCGTTGTCGATACGAATCACGGTACCGGGTTTGAGTTCTTTACCAGTTTTCATTGCGAATATCCGAATTTGGATGGGATTGACAAAAATCTAGGCCGCGTATCATATCCAATTTCCATAAAACTTCACCAGCGCCGTGGCAAGATCGGGTCGCGAAGCCTGTTCCAGACACCACGCCTGGGCATGCTCGGCCAGTTCCCGCTGCTGTTCGCAGGTGTTTTTCCAGTGACCGGCCATGTCCTGGCCGGCATTCCACGCCCGCCACAGACCGCTCATCGCCTTTTCCGCCGACTCTGAAAGTCCCTGGGTGTAGAGCCCGAGAAAGGCCTCGAGCTTTTCCAGATGGACGTCTTCTTCCTGTTGATAGATGTGCCAGAGCAGCGGCCGACCGGCCCACTGGGCACGCACGAAAGAATCTTCGCCGCGCACGGCGTTGAAATCGCAGCACCATAGCAATGGGTCGTACTGGTCCTGCCGGACGAACGGCAGCACCTGCACCGTCAGGGCACCGCGTCGGTGCACCGCCCCTGCTGCCAGGCCTTCGACCCCGAGCCAACGCTCGACATCCCCTAGCACTCGTCCTTCGGGAACCAACACATGAGTGGCCCGGACATCGGCCGCCATCGCATCGAACCAGCTCGCCAGGCCAGTGTTTTCATAAGCGAACAGCGAAATCAGACGTGCGTCTGGAGCCCGCTCCACGCCCAGCTCTTGCAGGAACCGGCGCTGCGCCTCGGCATCCTGCTGGAACTGCTGCCGTCGCTCCAATAACCCCACTTCACGCAGCAAGCCCCCCGTACCTTCTCGAAAGCCAGGGAAAAAGAAGTATTTCTGGACGTGTTTGTATTTGACCGACGGTAACCCGTGGCACCCGACAACCCAATCTTCAGCGCTCAGGTAGTCAAGGTTCATCCACAGCGGCGTCACCTTACGTTCAGCCATCGCATCCATGTAGTCACCTGGCAATTGACAGGCAAACGCGGCGATCACCACGTCGGCGGCCTCAGCGGGAAGCCACTCCCGAGGCCAATGGCATACGTCCACGCCTTGTTGCCACTGCTGCGCAAGCGTGACATCGACTTCCGGACACAATCGCTCGAAAGCCCGCAAATCATCGACCCACAGCCGAACGGCGCATCGATGCTCGGCCACCAGTTGCCGGGCCAGGCGCCAGGTGACGCCAATGTCACCAAAGTTATCGACAACGGTGCAAAAAATGTCCCAACGCACAGCCATTCCCGACTCCCTGTGGCAAAGCGCCGATTGTCCCGAATAAACCGATGATGCAGAAGAGCCGACGACGATTAATCTTCATGCGACAATCACCGCTTTACGTGCCCCCTGCCAGGAAGCAGCCATGCCCGATCATCCGTCCGCCCCACGCCTTGGTGCCTTGCAACTGACCCTCAGCATTGCCTTGGGATTATGGCTGGGGTTTCTCGCCATCGTCCTGACCGGCTGGCTGCTGTCGAAATTCCTGTTCAGTGAGCAACTGGCTCCGGTGGCCGCCGCCGTGCATCAACTGGCGCAACCGCCCGCCGTGCAACCACCACCTGAACCACCTACGCCGATGTTCGAGCAGTACCAACAGAACCTGCAAAGGAACGAGCAGCGTCAGGCCCTCGATCAGGCCCGAGCCAACCCACGCAACCTGTCCAACCCCAAATGCCAGTTCTGGCTGCAACAGGATCAGAACGCTCCCAGCGAGAAAAGCCGCGCCAACGTGCTGCAGTTCTGCGAATGACCATGAACAAACAGACCGTCCACCAGTTGATTCTCGACCGGCTCAAGATTGACCTGGAGATCGCCGAGCGCGCCGCGCAGACCGCCTACGAAGCCGCGACCCACGAAGAGAACATTGCCGAGAACAAATACGACACCCTGGGCCTCGAAGCATCCTACCTCGCTGCAGGACAAGCCCGACGTGTGGAGGAGATTCGCCAAGCCCTCACCCGTTGCCAGAACCTGACGCTCAGGCCGTACGATGAGCAGCGTGGCATCCAGCCAGGCACGCTGATCGGGCTGGAAGACGAGGAAGGTCGCGAGCAGTGGTTGTTCCTGGGCCCGGATGCCGCGGGGTTGAAAGTCTCGCTGGTGGGGCAACCCATTACGGTCATCACCCCTCGCTCACCGCTGGGCCGGGGCCTGCTGGGCAAATTCGAAGGGGATGAGGTGGAGATCGTCGTGGGAGGCACCCGGCAACAGTTCGCTGTCACCGAGGCGATTTAGAAGGGTTAGTGCACCGGCAGTTCGACACCTTCGAACAACTCTTCAAGCTCCTGCTTGTTGTGGCACTGGATGGCCTTGGCCATGACTTCGCGGGTCAGGTGCGGCGCGAACTTCTCGATGAAATCGCACATGAACCCGCGCAGGAAGGTGCCGCGACGGAAACCGATCTTGGTCACGCTCGACTCGAACAATTCGCTGGCGTCCAACACCACCAGGTCGCTGTCGAGCTTGGTATCGACCGCCATCTTCGCCACGATGCCCACGCCCAGGCCCAGGCGTACGTAAGTCTTGATCACGTCGGCGTCGGCCGCGGTGAACACTACTTTCGGGGTCAACCCGCGATGACTGAAGGCTTCGTCGAGTTTCGACCGACCGGTAAAACCGAACACGTACGTGACGATGGGGTATTCGGCCAGCGCTTCGAGGGTCAGCTTCGGCAGCTTCGTCAATGGATGGCCCTGAGGCACGGCCACGCAACGGTTCCAGCGATAGCAGGGCATCATCACCAAATCACCGAACAACTCCAGAGCCTCGGTAGCGATGGCGAAATCCACGGTGCCGTCGGCGGCCATTTCGGCGATCTGCATCGGCGAGCCCTGGTGCATGTGCAGGGCCACGTCCGGGTATTGCTTGATGAAATTGCTGATCACCGGAGGCAGCGCGTAACGTGCCTGGGTGTGAGTGGTAGCGATCGACAGGGTGCCTTTCTTCTCGTTGGAGAACTCCTGGGCAATCTGCTTGATGCTTTCGACCTTGCGCAGGATTTCGCCGGCCGTGGTAATGATGCGCTCACCTGCCGGGGTGACGCGGGTCAGGTGCTTGCCACTGCGGGCAAATACCTCTACGCCCAGTTCGTCTTCCAACAGGCGGATCTGCTTGCTGATGCCAGGTTGCGACGTGTAGAGGCTTTGCGCAGTAGCGGAAACGTTGAGGTCGTGGTGCGCCACTTCCCAGATGTAGCGCAGTTGTTGAAGCTTCATATGTATCCCTCAAAGCAGTTGGACGCCACGGGCATCAGCGACAGCGACGGTATATAACTATATGGATGGTTTACGCAATAAATCTAGAACTTTTTTATAAAAAAGCCATCATTTAGCCTCACGCCTCTCCCTGACGCCGACGCTGTACCAGCGGCACCAGGTAGACCGGTACCCGGGATAACTGCAATACCCGTGCGGCGGTCCTACCCAGGGGCGTCTCACCGCCTGCTCCCTGGCAGTGACTGCCTACGATCAGCAGATCGACGGAGAGTTTCGCAGCCTGTTCGAGAATGACCTGGGAAGGATCACCCTGATACACCCTGACCGATCTGATCAGCTTCAAGTCCTGTTGCCCCTCCCCCAGTTCCTCGCGAAAGCTGTCGAGTACCCGTTGTTCGATATTGGCCATCACCGTATTCAGACCCTGGCGATGAAATTCGTTCAGCGCCTGCTCATCGAGATAGCTTTGCAACACCGATTCGGCGAACAGCCCCATCGGCTCTACCGCATGCACCACATACAACTCGGCTTCAAACGTCCGTGCCAACGCCAAGGCATGCTGCATCACATAAGGGGCATAGAGTCCCAGGTCTGTGGCGTACAGCATCGAACGAATCATGTGACCTCCTCGCGTGCCAGAATGGCGGAGATGGATTCAGCTTAGCAGTGCCTTGAGGAGTACGACGTGCGGCTTGACGTCCCGGACAGCGGCTCGTCAGGGCTTCACTTCGTTACTGATGCCGTGGGGTACATGGCCCGTGGCGACCACTTCGCGAGCCAGTTCGCAATGGCCGGTCTGATCATCGAAAAACACGTCGGCAGCGAAGGCTTCGAGAAACGCCGACTTGGTCAGGCCACCGAGGAACAGCGACTCGTCCAGGCGGATATCCCACTCGCGCAGGGTGCGGATGACCCGCTCGTGGGCAGGTGCCGAACGTGCGGTGACCAGTGCGGTGCGAATCGGACAGGCGTCTTCGGGAAACTCGCGCTGCAGCGCGTTGAGTGCTGCCAGAAAGCCCTTGAACGGCCCACCTCGCAACGGCTCGCGAGCGGCTTGTCGTTCGCTGGCCTGGAACGCCTCCAGGCCGCCGCTCTGATAGACGCGCTCCGACTCGTCGGAAAACAGCACCGCATCGCCATCGAAAGCAATGCGCAACTCGTCGCTGGCAGCACGGCTGGCACCTCCCGACAGGATGGTCGCTGCGGCAAAGCCGGCATCCAGGGCGCTGCGCACATCCTCGGCATGGGTGGAAAGAAACAAGTCACAGCCGAACGCCTTGAGGTAAGGGTAAGGACTGCGGCCGCCGACGAATGCCGCACGGGAGATCGCCAGCCCATAATGATGGATCGAGTTGAACACCCTGAGGCCCGTGTCGGCACTGTTGCGCGACACCAGAATCACCTCGACCCGGGCACGCCCCAAATGCTCGTTGAGGCTGAGCAGCTTTTGTACGAGGGCGAACGCATCGCCGGGTGCGAGGACTTCATCCTCATGCTCGATCTGGTATTGCCGATAGGCCTCGACGCCGCTCGACAGATACACCTTGTGGCTTTCCCTCAGGTCGAACAGCGCTCGAGACGAGATCGCCAGCACCAGCCGGTCGTCGATATTATTTGCCATGCCTTCCCCCTCTCGCCCGGTCAGCGGTTGCGTCGATCCATGAACGCCAGCGCCTGATACAAGGCTTCGATTTTCGGCAATTCGCAGCCTGCCGCCTTTGCCGATGCCAACGGCCGGCCGTAGATTGCCTCCAGTTCCAACGCGCGCCCGTGTGAATAATCGTGGTACATGCTTGGCCAATAGTCGGGCATCTTTTCAGTCATCGCGAACAAGTAATCGGCATAGCCTGGCTCGACGTGATGACCACAGGCCTGGGCTCCACGCACCACTTCGCCCATCAGCGCCTGGATCAAGCCGCGGCTGTCGCTGTCAGCCATCAATGGCGTGGTACTGGCTCCCAGCAGAACCGAAAGGCCGTTGTAGGGCACGTTCCACACCAGCTTCTGCCAGCGCGCCTGCCTCAGGTCAGGCATGGCCTGGGAGTCGATACCGGCGGTACGAAACAGTGCCACCGCCTCCTCGACCATTGCCATGCGCCCCGCCTGATCGCTGCACGAACCGCTGTGATAACCGATATTGACCGAACCCAGCGCCTGATGGGCGATGACGCCAGGGCCGACCCGGTGCACACAGACCAGGCACAGGCCTCCCAGCAGGTGCAGCGACTCGGGCAGCAGCGGCCGAAGATCGTCTTCGACATCGAGGCCGTTCTGCAGTAACAGGACTTTCGCGCCGTCAGCCGCCGCCTGGACGATGGCCGGGGCCAGGTCGGCATTGCTGGTGGCCTTGGCACCGACCAGCAGCCAGTCACAGGGCGGCATGTCGGTAGCAGACCGATACGCCTGGACCGGGTTGAGCTGCAACGGCCCGTGAACCGCACTTTCCACCCGCAGGCCCTTTTCGACGACCGCGCCGAATTCGCTGCGCAATAAAAAGTGCACATCGAAACCGGCCCGCGCCAGCATCACGCCGTAGAATCCGCCGATCGCCCCGGTGCCAATCATCCCGATCCGCGGTTTAACGCCTGTCTGCATCGTGCATCTCCTCAAGTGGCCCTGCTCCCATCATGACACAGCCCCCTTGGTGGCAAGGGTTTTGCGGTGGGGAGCCAACCACAATTAAACCAGCACCTGCCCATTGTCGAGCAACCTCCTAACGCGATAAGGTTCGGCTCCCCGACGCGCTTAAATCCGCTGTGCACCGCCGCGCGGGGATCGCTGGCGGCCGGCACCCGTGACCTGACGAGTAACACGATGGCTGATTTACCGATCAATGACCTTAACGTCGCCTCCAACGAGACCCTCATCACGCCTGACCAGCTCAAGCGTGATATTCCCCTGAGCGACGCAGCCCTGCGCACCGTGACCAAGGGCCGGGAAGTCATCCGCAATATTCTCGACGGCACTGACCATCGCCTGTTCGTGGTCATCGGGCCTTGCTCGATCCATGACATCAAGGCCGCCCACGAGTACGCCGAGCGCCTGAAAGTGCTGGCGGCGGAAGTCTCCGACACCCTGTATCTGGTCATGCGGGTGTATTTCGAGAAACCCCGGACCACTGTCGGCTGGAAAGGCCTGATCAACGATCCGTACCTGGACGACTCGTTCAAGATCCAGGACGGCCTGCACATCGGTCGCCAATTGCTGCTGGACCTGGCGGAAATGGGCCTGCCCACTGCCACCGAGGCCCTGGACCCGATCTCCCCTCAATACCTGCAGGACCTGATCAGTTGGTCGGCCATCGGCGCGCGTACCACCGAATCCCAGACCCATCGCGAAATGGCCTCGGGCCTGTCCTCGGCCGTGGGCTTCAAGAACGGTACCGACGGCGGCCTGACCGTCGCCATCAACGCCTTGCAGTCGGTGTCCAACCCTCACCGTTTCCTGGGCATCAACCAGGAAGGCGGTGTCTCCATCGTCACCACCAAGGGCAACGCCTACGGCCACGTGGTGCTGCGCGGCGGCAACGGCAAGCCGAACTATGACTCGGTCAGTGTCGCGCTGTGTGAACAGGCCCTGAACAAAGCGAAGATCAAGCCGAACATCATGGTCGACTGCAGCCACGCCAACTCCAACAAGGACCCGGCACTGCAACCCCTGGTGATGGAGAACGTGGCCAACCAGATCCTGGAAGGCAACCAGTCGATCATCGGCCTGATGGTCGAAAGCCACCTGAACTGGGGCTGCCAGGCGATTCCGAAGGACCTTGCCGACTTGCAGTACGGAGTCTCCATCACCGACGCCTGCATCGACTGGAGTACGACTGAGAACACCCTGCGCAGCATGCACGCCAAGCTCAAGGATGTACTGCCCAAGCGTCAGCGCACCTGATCGGCATTTTCAATGCATAAAAAAACGCCGGGCTTTCGACCCGGCGTTTTTTTGGGAATCCGTTGCGTCAGAGCTTCGCCGCATGTCGCTGGTGACGCTCCATGTAGCGTTCCACGTAGGAACAGGACGGGATCACCGTATAGCCCATCTCTTCGGCGTACTGCAGCGCCTTCTCGGTCAACGCCGCCGCGATGCCCCGGCCACGAAGAGCGTTGGGCACGAACGTGCGATAGATGTCCAGGGTCTGCTTGCCCAGATCCATGTAAGTCAGATAGGCACGATGACCGTCCACAGTGGTCTCGAACTGATGACCAGCCTGGTCATGGTGGATGGACAACGCCTCGCTCATCATTACTCCTCGCGGGTCTGAATGCTGACCCTACCTTACCGATGTTTTTCCGGCGAAGGAACATCTACGCCACCCCGTGCCTGTCCGGTCACCGAGCGCTAGGCTTTGTAGGAAAGTGCCTGCACGGCGCTCGGCGACTTTTCGTACGAAGCCTGAAACCTAACCGCTCAAACCCGAGCACGTCGTGAATAGTAGGCACCAATGACGCAAATGCTCAAGGCACGCCTGTCATTGAAGGGTAAGCCCGTCGGTTTTAGCGATTTGAACGCTGCCGTCATGCTGAAGTCAGCGAAGGTGCATTAGCTGAACAACGCCAGTTGTTGAGTCTGAGACGAGCGAGCGTAGTTAAAGTCACCAACACCAATAAAGATGCTCGCGGCGCTGCGCAAAAAATGAACAAAAGTCCAGACGAATCAATAAGCAGCGACTTTAGCGGGCGTGGCAGAGTTCTTCTCGGGAGCGGAACTTTTCTTCATCGGCACGTTCCATTCAGAGGCTTGCAGCTGTATATTTTTTAAACAACTGCAAGAAAAGTTGCTCGAAAAAGAATCACCGCCTACAATTTTTTTGCTTCTTGCGCTACGTCAGTTTACTTACTACAAGTAATGGGTAGTATGTACGCCGGCTAACTCCTCGCTCTGAGGAGACAGTCATTAATAGAAAGTCCTTGAAGGGGAACACGATGAACAACGTTCTGAAATTCTCTGCTCTGGCCCTGGCCGCAGTTCTGGCTACCGGTTGCAGCAGCGCATCGAAAGAAACCGAAGCACGTCTGACTGCTACCGAAGACGCAGCAGCTCGCGCCCAAGCTCGTGCAGACGAAGCATACCGTAAAGCTGACGAAGCTCTGGCTGCTGCTCAAAAAGCACAACAGACTGCTGACGAAGCTAACGAGCGTGCTCTGCGCATGCTGGAAAAAGCTAGCCGCAAGTAATAGTCCTTCGGGATTGTTATCGAGCCGACCCATTTTTGGGTCGGCTTTTTTTATGGCCGGGTGTTTTGCAGGCGATAAAAAACCCGCCGACGTCGCAAGACGCCGGCGGGTCTGAAAGAATCCTTACTGCTGCAAGTCGACCGGGGCGCTCGAAACCATCGGTGCCGAAGCACTCGGCACGGCGATTTCTACAGGCAGGCCATCTTCGGCGGCGACCACATCACGCACAACATCCCAGTCCATACGCAGGTTGCTGGTGATGTCCTCACGCTTGAGCATCGCGTTGATCACTGCGGTGTGCTTGTCCACCACCGACGGATTGCCCTTGTCGTCCAGCGGGGTGTGGGCTTCCAGATACACCTTGCCGCCACTGAGCCCAAGCTTGTAAGGGTCGTTAATGATCCGCACCGAGGTGCCCACCGGAACCATGCTGGCCATTTCCAGGACGTTATTGTTGAACATCCGGAAGCAGCCGTGGCTGGTGCGCATGCCGATACCGAACTTCTTGTTCGAGCCATGGATGAGGTAACCGGGGGTGCCCAGGGTGAACTTGAACGGACCCAATGGGTTATCGGGACCGGCCGGCACCACGCTCGGCAGGATTTCGCCGTCGGCGGCATGTTCAGCCCTGATCGAAGCCGGCGGAGTCCACGTCGGGTTCGGCGTCTTGGCAATGATGCTCGTATGGGCAATCGGCGACCCCCAGCCTTCACGACCAATCCCCAGCGGGAAGGTGTAGACCACGCTCCGGCCCTTGGGGAAGTAATAGAGGCGGTACTCGGCGAGGTTGATCACGATGCCTTCGCGTGGGCCCGGCGGCAGGATGAAACGGGTCGGCAGGACGATCTCGGTGCCAGCGCCCGGTAGCCAGGGGTCGACACCCGGGTTGGCGGCGACCATTTCGCTGTAGCCCAGGTCGTACTTGGTGCCCAGGTCAGCGAAAGTGTCTTCGTATTTGGCCTTGATCACCTGCACCTGACCGATAATGTCTTCGCCCGGCGGTGGCAGAGGCAGTTCCAGTGCGGCAACAGGGCCCGCCACACACAGGGCGGCAAGAGACAGGCAGCGGGCGACGGCAGGCAAGCGCGGCAACATCCGGGGAATCCTTCGCAGATCGAACAGAGGGTATAGAGGAAGCGATTGTACACTGCCCCCCGTTATTTCGGGGAGGTCGGCATCAATTGTGGTAGCGGGCTCGCTCCCCACAGTCGGGGCAATACTTACCGTCTGTGCTTACAACTCGAACCGCAACTCGGGCCAGATCGGCGAGGTGCCGCGCTTCTGGGACTCCAGGATCGCCCGGCACAATGAACAGAGGCGGTGATCCTGAAATATCTTGCGATCCACCGCCGACCAGCGCGGCTGGGCCGGCAGCAGACTGCCACAGAGGGTCCGGTCAGCCGAGCCACCGAGTTCCAACTGCCGGGTCACCAGGTGTACCCGCACTTCCTGGCAGGCGAACAGGTCCAGCTGTTCGTCAGGCTCGATCAGTTGATAGGCAAAAAGGGACCAGGCGGGACGCGGCATCGGGGGCTCCAGATCGGGGGCGCCACATTAGCCGAAAGACCGCCGCTAGAAAAGCGTCAAAGCAGTGGTTTGAGCGTCGGCCAGACATTTTCCAGCAACTTGCCCTGAGCGGCGACGGACGGGTGCAATCCATCGCCCTGCATCATCCCCGGAACCCCTCCGACATCCTGGAGAAAAAACGGCACCAGCGGCACTTTTTTCTCCTCGGCCAGGGTGCTGTAGACCTTGGCGAAGGCATCGGTGTAGCGCCGTCCGTAATTGGGCGGCAGTTGCATACCCAGCAACAGCACCTTGGCACCGCTCGCGCGGGCGCTATCGATCATTGCTGCAAGGTTTTGTTGCAATTGTGTTGGCGGCTGCCCGCGAAGGCCATCGTTACCCCCCAACTCCAGAATCACCAGGTCCGGCTTATGGGCTGCAAGCAGCGCCGGCAGGCGGGCCTGGCCTCCTGCACTGGTGTCGCCACTGATGGATGCATTGACCACTTTGTCGTCAAAACCCTCGGCCTTGAGCCGTTGTTCGAGCAATGACACCCAGCCTTGCCGGGTATCCAGGCCGAAAGCGGCGCTGATACTATCGCCAACGATCAGGACTGTACCCGCCGCTGCGTTCTGGACCATGCACATCAAGGCCAGGCCGGCACTCAAAAACCACACACGCATCGGATTCTCCATGGGCTCAAGCATTCTCACCGCGAAGGACCTTAGCAAAGTGGTCCCCAGCGCGGAAGGTGAACTGACCATCCTGCACGAACTCAGCCTGGAACTGAACAAGGGCGACAGCCTGGCCATCGTCGGCGCGTCCGGCTCCGGCAAATCCACGCTGCTGGGCCTGCTGGCCGGCCTCGACCTGCCCAGCAGCGGCGAAGTAACCCTGGCCGGACAGGCCCTCAGCGCACTCGATGAAGACCAGCGGGCGCGGATCCGCGCCGAACACGTCGGTTTCGTCTTTCAGTCGTTCCAGTTGCTCGACAGCCTCAACGCGCTGGAAAACGTCATGCTGCCGCTGGAGCTGGACGGCCGCAACGATGCCCGCGAACGCGCCACGGAACTGCTGCAGCGGGTCGGCCTGGGGCAGCGCCTGGCCCACTCGCCCCGACAACTCTCCGGCGGCGAACAGCAGCGGGTCGCCATTGCCCGCGCCTTCGCCGCCGAGCCCGACGTGCTGTTTGCCGACGAACCCACCGGCAACCTGGACAGCCATACCGGTGAGCGCATCAGCGATCTTCTGTTCGAACTGAACAAGGAAAGCGGCACGACCCTGGTGCTGGTCACCCATGATGAACGCCTGGCCCACCGTTGCCGGCGCCTGATCCGACTTGAAGCCGGCCAGATGGTCGCGCCCCTGGAGCCCTGATGGCACGCTTGCCGCTGTTGCGCCTGTTCAGTCTCGCCGTCCGCCAGTTACTGCGGGACGCTCGTGCCGGAGAGTTGCGCGTGCTGTTCTTCGCCCTGTTGGTGGCGGTGGCGGCGAGTACCGCCATCGGTTACTTCGGTGCCCGCCTCAACGGCGCGATGATGATGCGCGCCACCGAATTCCTCGGCGCCGACCTGCTGCTCGAAGGCAGCTCGCCTACCCGTCCCGAACAGATCCGCAGCGGCACCGAGCTGGGCCTGGAACATGCCCGAGTGGTGGAGTTCTCCAGCGTCGTGGCCACGGATAACGGCATCCAGCTTTCCAGCGTGAAGGCGGTCGATGACGCCTACCCCTTGCGCGGCGAGCTGAAAAGCGCCCCGACCCCGTTCGCTCCGGAAGAAACCGGCGGCCGCCCGGCCCCGGGCGAAGCCTGGGTCGAGGCACGACTGCTGACGGCCCTGGACCTGAAGATCGGCGACAGCATCGACGTCGGCAACGCCACCCTGCGCCTGAGCCGCATACTGACCTACGAACCGGATCGCGCCGGCAACTTCTACAGCCTCACGCCCCGGGTCATGATCAACCTCAAGGACCTCAACTCCACTGGCGTGGTCCAGCCCGGCAGCCGTGTCAGTTATCGCGAACTCTGGCGAGGCCCGGCACCGGCACTGCAAACCTACCGCGACCTGATCAAGCCTGGCCTGGAAGCCAACCAGCGCCTGCAGGACGCCCGCGATGGCAATCGGCAGATCGGTGGCGCCCTGGGCAAGGCCGAACGCTACCTGAACATGGCCAGCCTGGTCGCCGTGCTGCTCTCCGGCGTCGCCGTCGCCCTCTCCGCCAACCGCTTCGCCACTCGCCGTTTCGATGCCAGTGCCCTGCTGCGCTGCCTGGGCCTTTCACGTCGGGAAGCCATGGTGCTGTTCAGTCTGCAACTGACGGTACTGGGCCTGTTGGCCAGCCTCGGCGGCGCCCTGCTCGGCTGGGTCGCGCAATTGGGACTCTTCGCCTTGTTGCAGGATCTGCTGCCTGCCACCGTCCCGCCGGGCGGCCTGTTGCCGGCCGTTGCCGGGATCGGCACCGGGCTGGTGGCGCTGGCAGGGTTCGCCCTGCCGCCCCTCGCCGCGTTGGGGCGTGTGCCGCCGTTGCGCGTGTTACGCCGAGACATGCTGCCAATCCCCCCCAGCACCTGGCTGGTCTACGGCGCCGCGTTGGGAGCCCTGGGCCTGATCATGTGGCGCCTGAGCCTGGACTTGGTGCTGACGTTCGCGCTGCTGGGTGGCGGCGTCATCGCCGCATTGGCCCTTGGGGGGTTGCTGTTGCTGTTGCTTCAGAGCCTGCGCCGGATGCTTGCCCGTGCCCCGCTGCCCTGGCGACTCGGGCTCGGCCAGCTCTTGCGCCATCCGCTGGCGGCGGCCGGCCAGGCACTGGCGTTCGGCCTGATCCTGTTGTCCATGGCGTTGATCGCCCTGTTACGCGGCGAACTGCTCGACACCTGGCAAAACCAACTGCCGAAAAACGCGCCGAACTACTTCGCCCTGAACATTCTGCCCAACGACAAACAGGCCTTCACCGACAAACTGCTCCAGCTTTCGGCGCAATCGGCCCCGCTCTACCCTGTCGTGCCGGGGCGACTCATCAGCATCAACGGCGAACCGGCCAAGGAGTTCGTGACCAAGGATTCGGCTGGAGACCGCGCACTGCAACGCGACCTGAGCCTGACGTGGGCCGCGGACCTGCCAGCGGGCAACGTTGTCACCGCCGGAAACTGGTGGCCGCAGCAGCCACCGGACGACATGCCGGGGGTTTCGGTGGAAGGCAAGGTGGCCGAGAACCTCAAGATCAAGCTGGGCGACCGACTGCTGTTCAGCGTAGGCGGCGTCAACCGCGAAGCGAAAGTCACCAGCCTGCGCGAGATCAACTGGGACAACTTCCAGCCCAACTTCTTCATGATCTTCCAGCCTGGCACCTTGAAGGACCTGCCAGCCACTTACCTCACCAGCTTCTATCTGGCGGCCGGGCACGACCAGCAGATCGTTGAACTGTCGCGTGCCTTTCCGGCCGTGACGATCCTGCAGGTGGAAGCCTTGCTCGAGCAGTTGCGCAGCATCCTGGCCCAGGTAACGCTGGCCGTGGAATACGTGTTGCTGTTCGTGCTCGCAGCGGGCATGGCCGTCCTGTTCTCCGGCCTGCAGGCCACCCTCGACGAGCGGATTCGCCAAGGCGCGTTGTTGCGGGCCCTGGGTGCCGGACGAGCGCTGCTGGTCAAGGCGCGACGTATCGAGTTCGGCTTGCTCGGTGCGGTCAGCGGCTTGCTGGCGGCACTGGGTTCGGAATTGGTGAGCCTGGTGCTGTATCGCTACGCCTTCGACCTGCCCTGGCACCCGCATCCCTGGTTGCTGGTGTTGCCGGTGGTGGGCGCATTGCTGATCGGCGCTGCCGGCGTGTTCGGCACCCGTCGCGCCCTCAACGCCAGCCCGCTGACAGTGTTGCGCGAGGGTTGATAGACTTCGCTCTCATCCTCACAAGAAATCGCCATGAGTCGTTATCGCCCACCACGCACCGCCGGCACCGCACTGATCACCCCCGAGGGCGAAGCGCGGATGCGCGCCGAATTTCATGAGCTATGGCATGTGCGTCGTCCGCAGGTGACGCAGGCGGTCAGCGAAGCGGCAGCCCAGGGGGACCGATCGGAGAATGCCGAGTACACCTACGGCAAGAAAATGCTCCGGGAAATCGACAGTCGCGTTCGTTTCCTGACCAAACGCCTGGAAGCGCTCAAGGTGGTGACGGAAAAGCCCAGCGACCCGAACAAGGTGTACTTCGGCGCCTGGGTCACCGTCGAAGATGAAGATGGCAAGGAGTCCCGCTATCGCATCGTCGGGCCCGACGAACTGGATTTGAAACAGAACCTGATCAGCATCGACTCGCCGTTGGCTCGGGCGTTGATCGGCAAGGCACTGGATGCCGAAGTCAGGGTGCAGACGCCCACTGGGGAAAAACTGGTCTACATCGTGGACATCACTTACCCCTGACCCGTAGACCGCGCACAAGGCCCGCCGGCTGGAAACATCCCTCCAAACTTGAACCTTTGACAAGGTTGCAGCGCTGCGCAGAATGATGGGCGCGGGCGGCCTCACGCCTGTTGCCCAGAACATTATTCAAGGAAGAATAATCGTGAAAGCGACCCATCATGGACTCGATTGCTGGATGTACAACACGCCGGGATTGGACACACTGCGTATCGATGAACTTATCCTGCCTGGCACCCATGACTCGGGTGCCGACAAAGCGGCGCCCAACCCTACCCTGCTTCAGGAGAAAACCCAGGACGTTCCAATCATCGAACAGATTCTGGCAGGCTTTCGTGTGCTGGACTTGCGCGTGGTGTTCAGCGCTAACGCGCCCGCCGATAGCGACCAGCGCTTCCAACTATTCCACCTCACCTCTTCCGGTCGCACCGTGGGCGGCGATGTCCTGGACCCGTTGAATCATTTCTATGACGACCCCGACAACAAGGCAACCAGGGCAAAGGAAATCGTCATCCTGAACTTTCACAAGTTCAAGCACTTCACGCGTGCGACTCACCAGGAGTTGCACGAGTTGATCAATACGAAACTGGGTCCACGCTTGATCCCCCGGAACTGGCGACGTTCAACGGTAGGCGATATCTGGACCCATCGCCCGGAACGAACCGTGGTGATTGCCTACAACCATCGTGTCAGGGCGAAGTACTGGAAAGGTGTGGAACATCAATGGAGCGGCAACAACCTGAACACGACCGCCGAGTTGAAACAGTTCATGGACGAGCAGTCCGTCAGGCAGAAACCGGAATTCGCATTGCGCTCGATACAATGCGCCAAGTATGTGCTGCCCCTGCATGTCCCGGATGACTTCAGCGACAAGATCGACGCATGGTTCGACTCCAGGAACAGCAACAGCTATATCCAGCGTTTTCATATCATCAATACTGACTGGTCGACCCGTAGCCGGATTGTGTTCAACTGCATGCACGCCAACGGCGTCAGAGCGATGGTAAAGGCCGACCGCCTCAACGCCGGGTGATCAATCCCTGCCGCGCAATGCGGGTCAGTTGTCGAATCATCTCGGGAGCATCCGCTGCGCTGGGAGACTGGATGACGGCCAGGTCGAAGCTGTCGTTGGCAAAACGTGCCAGCGACTCACCGTCTTCGACAAACTGGATCAGAAACGCGGCGGGCCCGTGACTACGCCTTGGCCATCCGTCGAGGTAGCGCAACAATGTCGGCTGATGGGTGCCGCCCAGGAGAATTTTCGGATTGCGCTGCAGAAGACTTGCCGTAATAGGCGCCAGACGGGCCAGGGAGTTGGGTGCGTTCATCGTGTCGTGTCTCTGCCTCGAAAGTCTGCATGGCAGGTGAGAGGCAACACCGAACCAGCGCTTTAGCGGTATTTCGAAGCCGTGTCTCTGGCTTCTGACGGCAACTCCCTGAGTCACCTGGCGCCCCGCAAGTAGCTGTTTAAATCGGCGCATGGGCAGCATCGTAGAGAAGCCGACCGGCCGGTGTCAAGAATCAGCGTCCATAAAAAAAGGCCCGTACCAGACGCAATGCTGTTCAGTTAAGGATTATTGACTAATCCCTGAGCAGCAGGAAAATCCGGAATCTGACAAAGGATTCCGGATTTTTTATGCCCGTTGCACAGGACTTAGGCGCTG
>NZ_RQJK02000029.1:0-79115 GCF_022342325.2 Pseudomonas sp. AF32
CCTTGAGCAGTTCATTGAGCTGCGGCACGCCCAGGCACTGGCCAATGTAGGGCTTGAGCAATTGCTCGCGCTCACGGGCGGAAAGACTGTCGGCGCCCTTGAGTTCGATGGTCTTGATGGGGAAGCAACGGGTATCGGCCGGCGCCGTCGGTTGAGTCGGCTTCACTTCCTGACCGGGCAGGTCCTTGAGTTCTTCCAGACGACGGCGCTGCTCTTCGAGCAAACGGTTCTGGCGTTCGCGGATCAGGTCGGTGTCACCAGGCGTAGGGGCAGCTTGAGCGCATGTCAGCGGAGAAAGGCACAGCAAAGCCAGGCACAACCTCGCCCAAAGGGCGGGTGAGGACATGTTCGATCCCTCGAGCGGAAGTGATATCAAAATAGCGGCGCGATATTAGATAGCCATCATCTTGACGTCAATTAAATAGTGGGACGCCCAAGGTATAACCCCGACCGTTTATCGGGAATCAGCCCCCTCGGTCTTTCAGGTACGAAACGTCCCGTTTGAAAGCCGGAAGTTGCCCCTGAAGTCGACAGACATCTCCGCCAGCCGCACCGCCCCCCTCCGGCTAATGAACTTTCAACCCAACCCGAGCCTCAACCCATTACCGCCCAACAAGGAATACGAGGCCCACCCCATGAAAACCCTCATGAAGCTCACCCTCGCCGCCGCCCTGACCTGCGCCCTGCCCGCCTGGGCCACTTGCACGCCCGAGGAAGCGACCATCAAACGCGAACAATTGGCCGACAAGGTCGCCAAGCTCACCGAGCAGGATCCGGCCAAGGCCAAGGAAATGAACGACGAATTGCAGGCCATGGACCTGGGAACGTCCAGCCAGGATCTGCCGGACAAATGCCAGTTGATCGATAAGCGTCTGCAAGAGCTGGAAGCGGCGGAAAGGAAGGCTGGCTGAGCGCTCCATCACCCCCATAAAAAAAACCGGACCCAGGGTCCGGTTTTTTTATGAAGCTTATCGCCGTGTCACTCCGCCGCCGGCGCCTGTGGCTTGCGGCGCTTGAGCGGGGCCATGCCGTCCTTGCTGACCAGCGCCGGGGCCTCGGTCTTCGGGCGGTTGGCGGTTTTGCGCTTGGTGGGGGCCTTGGCGGCGGTTTTCTTCTTGTCGCCCTTGGCGTCGACTTTTTTCTTCTTGGTGCCGGCGGCCTTGCCCGAAGCCTTGACCTTTTTCGGTCCGCTGTAGGTGCCTTTGACTTCCTTGATGGTGCGACGCTCGAAGCTCTGCTTGAGGTAGCGTTCGATGCTCGACATCAGGTTCCAGTCGCCGTGGCAGATCAGCGAGATCGCCAGACCGTCGTTACCGGCGCGGCCGGTACGGCCAATGCGGTGTACGTATTCATCGCCGCTGCGGGGCATGTCGAAGTTGATGACCATGTCCAGGCCTTCCACGTCCAGGCCGCGGGCAGCAACGTCGGTGGCGACGAGGATTTTCACGCCGCCCTGCTTGAGACGGTCGATGGCCAGCTTGCGATCCTTCTGGTCCTTCTCGCCGTGCAGCACGAAGGCCTTGTATTCCTGAGCCACCAGGCGGCCGTAGATGCGGTCGGCCATGAGCCGGGTGTTGGTGAAGATGATGGCTTTTTCGTAGGTCTCGTTGGCCAGCAACCAGTTCACGATCTGTTCTTTATGCTGGTTGTGATCGGCGGTGATGATTTGCTGGCGGGTGGTGGAGTTCAACTGGCTGACCGCGTTGAGCTGCAAGTGCTCAGGGTTGTTCAGCACCTTGGCGACCATCTCCCGCAGCCCCGAGCCGCCGGTCGTGGCGGAGAACAGCATGGTCTGCTGACGCTGGCTGCACTCGTCCACCAGACGTTGCACGTCTTCGGCAAAGCCCATGTCCAGCATGCGGTCGGCTTCGTCCAGCACCAGCACTTCGACTTCCTTGAGGTCGAGGTTGCCGGCGTTCAGGTGCTCGATCATCCGTCCCGGCGTGCCGATCAGGATGTCCGGCACCTTGCGCAGCATGGCGGCCTGAACCTTGAAATCTTCGCCGCCGGTGATCAGGCCGGACTTGATGAAGGTGAACTGGGAAAAGCGTTCCACTTCCTTCAAGGTCTGCTGGGCCAGTTCACGGGTCGGCAGCAGGATCAGGGTCTTGATGCTGACGCGGATCTTGGCCGGGCCGATCAGGCGGTTGAGGATCGGCAGCACGAACGCGGCGGTCTTGCCGCTGCCGGTTTGCGCCGTCACCCGCAGGTCACGCCCTTGCAGCGCGAGCGGAATGGCCGCTGCCTGCACGGGCGTTGGCTCGACAAATTTAAGCTCGGCCACGGCTTTGAGCAGGCGTTCGTGCAGGGCGAATTCGGAAAACACGGGTGCTACCTCGAAGAAATGCAAAAAAACAGCTGCATAGGGTAACGGTTTCGAGCGCGAAGGCCGAGTTTCTTTGTGCAAACGGCGACAAATCAGCGTGTTTTTATCAACGAGTCCGCCATCAACGGTCACTTCACCGGGGTTAAATGCTCTAATTCGCTTCGTCGCGCTCACAGAAGAACCGTTTCGCCCATGGATATCAAACAGCTCTGGCTCAACCTTCAAGACCTCTGGGGTGCCCTCGACCAGCACCCGCTCCTGCATTCGGGCCTCGCTCTGGCGCTGTTGCTGGTCATTGCGCTGGTCCTCGGACGCGTGGCGCGTTACCTGATCCTGCATGGCGCCAAGCTGCTCGGTCGCCAACCGGCCCTGCACTGGGTCAACGACCTGCGCCAGAACAAAGTCTTTCATCGCCTGGCACAGACCACGCCCTCGTTGATCATCCAGTTCGGCCTGCACCTGGTGCCCGGTCTCAACAAGACCAGCCTGGTGTTCCTCGGCAATGTCGCCACGGCGTTCACCATTCTGTTCATGCTGCTGGCCATCAGCGCCTTGCTCAGCGCCCTGCTGGATGTCTATGCCCGCACCGAGCATGCGCGTACCCGCTCGATCAAGGGTTACGTACAGCTGACGAAAATGGTGCTGTATGTATTCGGCGCGATCATCATCGTCGCCACCCTGATCGACCGTTCGCCGCTGTTGCTGCTCTCGGGCCTGGGTGCGATGTCGGCGGTGATTCTATTGGTATACAAGGACACGCTCCTGTCGTTCGTCGCCAGCGTGCAACTGACCAGCAACGACATGCTGCGGGTCGGCGACTGGATCGAGATGCCCCAGGTCGGCGCCGACGGTGATGTGGTGGACATCACGTTGCACACGGTCAAGGTACAGAACTTCGACAAGACCATCGTCTCGATTCCTACCTGGCGCCTGATGTCCGAATCGTTCAAGAACTGGCGCGGCATGCAGCAGTCCGGTGGGCGACGGATCAAGCGCAGCCTGTTCATCGACGCCAGCGGCGTGCGTTTTCTGCACGATGAGGAAGAGCAGCGCCTGACCCAGGTGCGCCTGCTGACCGACTACATCAGCCGCAAACAGGCCGAACTCAAGGCTTGGAACGAAGCCCAGGGCAACGTCGCGGCGATGTCGGCCAACCGCCGGCGGATGACCAACCTGGGTACGTTCCGAGCTTATGCCCTGGCGTACCTCAAGAGCCATCCCGAGATCCAGCCGAACATGACGTGCATGGTCCGGCAACTGCAGACCACGGCCCATGGTATTCCGCTGGAAATCTACTGCTTCACCCGCACCACCGTGTGGGCCGATTACGAGCGTATCCAGGGGGACATCTTCGATTACCTGCTGGCGGTGATGCCGGAGTTCGGGTTGCACCTGTATCAGCAGCCGAGCGGCATGGATTTGCGTTCGGGGGTGTTGCCGGCGGTGTTGGGGGCGAGTCATATTCCCGAACCACAGAAAGAGGTCATCTGAAACCCGGAACCCTTTGTGGGAGCGGGCTTGCTCGCGAAGGCGGTGGGTCAGTCAATCAGATATCGACTGATACTCCGCTTTCGCGAGCAAGCCCGCTCCCACAGGGGTTGGTGGCTATTGGCTAATTATTTGGCCTGGCGCTGCGGGGCCTTGTGGACCATGGTGTAGGCGTAGTCCACGCCCATGCCGTAGGCGCCGCTGTGTTCCAGTACCAACTGCATCACCGCCTCGTAAGTCTCTTTGTGCGCCCAGTCGCGTTGGTATTCCAGCAGCACTTGCTGCCAGGTCACCGGCACCGCTCCGGCCTGAATCATGCGTTGTACCGACATGTCGTGAGCCTCTTTGGTGGTGCCGCCAGAGGCGTCGGTGACGATGTACACCTCGTAACCCTCAGCCAGGGCTTCCAGCGCCGGGAAGGTCAGGCAGACTTCAGTCCACAGCGCGGCGATGATCAGTTTCTTGCGACCGGTGGCTTTCACCGCGTCTACCAGGGCCTTGTCTTCCCAGGAGTTCATCGAGGTGCGCTCGATGGGTTTCTGGTCCGGGTGCACCGCCAGCAGTTCAGGCCAGATGTAGCCACTGAAGCTTTCGGTTTCCACCGAGGTGTAGATGGTCGGCACGTTGAAGATCTTTGCGGCTTTAGCCAAACCCACGGTGTTGTTCTTCAGCGTCTGGCGGTCGATCGATTGCACGCCGAAGGCCATTTGTGGCTGGTGGTCGATCAGGATCAGGGCGGAGTTGGTTGAGTTCAGCAGTTCGCGGTTAGACATGGTGTGTTCCTTTTTAATGTCGAGATTTCAAGTGGTTAAGGTAAGTCGACGTTCGCTTCGGCGGTGATGTCGTCGGCATGGGTGCTACTTTAGGGGCTCGCATTTAAAGGGACAATTACCTAAAATCGAGAATCATTGATTCTAAAAAAGGGACAATCATGGATCGCATCGAATGCATGCGCGCGTTCGTCGTCACGGTCGGCGAGAATGGCTTCGCCGCAGCCGCCCGTGCCATGGACGTGCCAAGGTCGAAAGTCAGCAAACAGATCCAGGCGCTGGAAGAAGCGATTGGCGTGCAACTGCTGCAACGCACCACCCGCAGCCTGCACCTCACCGAAGCGGGTGCAGAGTATTTCGAAGCGGCAAGGGAAGTCCTGGCGGCACTGGATGAAGCCGAACAACGGGCACGGGACGGGATTGGTGAGTTGCGCGGCGTGTTGCGGGTCAACGCGCCGATGTCGTTCGGCCTGCGCCGGTTGGGCAAGTTGATTCCGCTGTTCCACGAGCGGCATCCGAACATCGAGCTGCAAGTGGTGCTGAGTGACCAGCAGGTCGATCCGGTGCGCGGCGGCTTCGACGTGACCATCCGCATCGCCAGCATGCCCGACTCGACCATGATCGCCCGGCAACTGGCCCCGGCACCGCGAATCATGGTTGCCGCCCCCGCCTATCTGGAGCGCGCAGGCGTCCCCCAGACACCCCAGGACCTACGCGCCCATCAGTGCCTCAACTACGGTTATCTGCAAAGTGGTGTGAGCCTGCAACTGTGCAATGGCAAGGAGACGCAACGGGTGACGGTCACAGGTCCCCTGCACGTCAACAACGGCGACTTGCTGGCCCAGGCCGCCGAGGCCGGTATGGGCATTGCGCTGCTGCCGGACTTCATCGTCGAAGACGCCCTGGCTGCCGGGCGCCTGGTGCCGGTGCTGTGCGAATGGCAGGCACCGGCGATCAGCATCAATGCGGTGTATTCGTCAGCCCGGCGCCTGCCGCAGAAAACCCGAGCGTTCGTTGAGTTTCTGGTGGAGCAGTTGGCGACTAAGTAGCCTGGGCGTTGCGCAGGCCCAACCGACTGATCCACACCGCCGCCAGGATGACAGCACCGCCGAGAAACAGCCGCCCCAGCTCCTCGTGTTGATTCCAGATCAGCAAATTGAGCAACAGCCCCACCGGCACATGCAGATTGTTCATCACCGCCAGCGTCCCGCCGCTGACCAGGCACGCACCTTTGTTCCACCAGTACAGCCCCAGCGCGGTGGACACCAGGCCGAGGAACGCCAGCACGCCCCATTGCAGCGGGGCTTCGGGCCAGAAGTTGGTCTTGCCGAACAGCAAAAAGGCCGGTAATGCCACCGCCAACGCGCCGAGGTAGAAATAACCGAACCGTCGGTAGTGCGGCAGGTCGCTGGGGTGGCGGGCGACCAAGTGCTTGTACAGCACCTGCCCGGCCGCGTAGGTGAAGTTGGCCAGTTGCAGCAACAGGAAGCCCATGAAGAAATCCGGATTGACCCGGTCGTAACGAATCACTGCCGCACCGGCCACGGCCACCAGCGCCGCGATCAGCGCCCAGGGATTGAAACGGCGATTCAGGGCGTCTTCGATCAACGTAACGTGCAGCGGCGTGAGAATGGTGAAGAGCAGCACCTCGGGCACGGTCAGTACTCGGAAGCTCAGGTACAGGCACACGTAGGTCACGCCGAATTGCAACGCGCCGATCAGGAGCATGCCGCGCATGAACGACGGTTCCACCTGACGCCAGCGCGTCAACGGGATGAATACCAGCCCCGCCAGCACCACCCGCACCAGCACCGCAAAGTAACTGTCGACATGTCCGGCCAAGTATTCGCCAATCAGGCTGAAGGAAAATGCCTGGATCAAGGTCACAAAAAGTAGATAGCCCATACGCCCCTCGTTTCGGATGGCGGCGAAGATAGCGGTTTTGACCTTTGGGAGCGAGCCTGCTCAGTTCCCAAAAAGATTGGCGGCGAACACAAGTCCCATGAACACCACACCCTCCATGTGGGAGCGGGCTTGCTCGCGAAAGCGGTGGGTCAGTCAATCAGGTGTCAACTGACCCACCACCTTCGCGAGCAAGCCCGCTCCCACAAGGGATCTGCGTCGTTGCGGGATCGCGGGCAAAAAAAGCCCGATCTCGCTAAAGCGTTCGATCGGGCTACGGCACTCAGGAGCAATAAGTGCAAAGGGAGGTTCGATGCGCAAAACGGTTTGAAGGGAAGCGCCAGGTCAGTAGGCCACCTGACGATTACCCGAGGATTAACGGATCAAGCGACCAGGGACAGTTTGGCGTTGGCCTGATTCAAACCTTTCTCCTGGAAGTCGCCCCCCAGGTTCATGCCTTCGGCATGGATGAAGGTCACGTCGTGGATACCGATGAACGCCATGACCTGACGCAGGTAGGGTTCCTGGTGGTCGGAGCTGGCACCGGCGTGGATCCCGCCGCGGGCAGTCAGGACGAAGGCGCGTTTGCCGGTCAGCAGGCCTTGCGGGCCGGTTGGGGTGTACTTGAAGGTCACGCCGGCACGCAGCACGTGGTCGAGCCACGCTTTCAGGGTGCTGGGGATGGCGAAGTTGTACATCGGCGCGGCCATGACCAGGACATCGGCGGCCAGCAGCTCATCGGTCAACTGGTTGGAGCGCTCCAGCGACGCGTTCTCGATGTCGTTGCGCTGCTCGACAGGCTTCATCCAGCCACCCAGCAGGTTGGCGTCCAGATGAGGCACCGGGTTGACGGCCAGGTCGCGGACGCTGATTTCATCGGCCGGATGGGCGGCTTTCCACTGGTTGATGAACGTCTGGGTCAGTTGGCGGGAAACCGAGTCTTGCTGGCGAGCACTGCTTTCGATGATCAGAACGCGGGACATGGGATGTAGCCTCCATCGGAAAATGTTGTCAGTCGATGGAGTGAAGGTTAAACGTGACCTTATCGATGAAAAAGCGCAAATAACTGCTGCAAACAATCGATAAATTCGTTTATAAGCTAGGCAAGCGTTGTGTCGCCGCCTTGCATCCGGTCATTTCGGCTTACACGTCAGCACAATACGCAGCTTGATGATGTCACGGTTGAACTTGGCGGTAACGTTCTTGAATTTACCCGCGGCGACTTCGATCTTGCGGGTGCGAGGCGCCTCGGGCCCATTGCGGAACAGCACGGTACAGGCCGCGTCGGTGTTGCCGTAGTTGTTGACCTGGATGGAACCGATATCGGCATCGGTGTCGTAGGGGGTGTAGTCGATGCTCACCCCTTCGAGGTGTTTTTCCACATCGATGGGGTAGGCAAAGGCAGTCAGCGGCAACAGGGCCAGCAACGCGCAACAGATTTTCTTCATTCGGCAGTCTCCACCCAGGGACCGCCAGCTTAGGACAAGAGGAGCTCAATATGAAAGCGCCCCGCGTGACCCTTGATCAATGGCGAACGTTGCAAGCCGTGGTGGACCACGGCGGTTTCGCCCAGGCCGCCGAAGTGTTGCATCGCTCCCAGTCGTCGGTGAGCTACACCGTGGCGCGCATGCAGGATCAGCTCGGCGTGCCGCTGCTGCGCATCGATGGACGCAAGGCCGTACTGACCGAAGCCGGCGGCGTGTTGCTGCGTCGTTCCCGGCAATTGGTGAAACAGGCCAGCCAACTGGAGGACCTCGCCCATCATATGGAGCAAGGCTGGGAAGCCGAAGTGCGCTTGGTGGTCGATGCTGCCTACCCCTCCGCGCGCCTCGTGCGAGCCCTGACGGCGTTCATGCCGCAGAGCCGCGGCTGCCGGGTGCGCCTGCGAGAAGAAGTGCTGTCGGGGGTCGAGGAAGTGTTACTCGAAGGCGTAGCGGACCTGGCCATCAGCGGCTTCAGCATCCCCGGCTACCTGGGGGCGGAATTGAGCGACGTGGAGTTCGTCGCGGTGGCCCATCCCGAACATGCTCTGCATCGACTCAATCGCGAGCTAAGCTTCCAGGACCTGGAAAGCCAGCTACAGGTGGTCATCCGCGACTCCGGTCGCCAGCAGCCTCGGGACGTCGGCTGGCTGGGTGCCGAACAGCGCTGGACCGTCGGCAGCCTGGCCACCGCCGCGACCTTCGTCGGCAGTGGCCTGGGCTTCGCCTGGCTGCCCCGGCACATGATCGAGCGCGAGCTCAAGGAGGGTTTGCTCAAGCGTCTACCCTTGGAACAGGGAGGCAGCCGCAACTCCACCTTCTATCTTTTTTCGAACAAGGAAAAACCCCTGGGCCCGGCTACCCAGATTCTCATCGAACTGTTGCGCACCTTCGACACCGCGCCGCTGGATGCGCCGTTCGCCGCCCCTGAACAAGCCTGACAAGGACTTCGCCCATGGCCTATTTCGCTCATGAAGATTGCAACCTGCACTACGAGGAGTACGGCCATGGCGCACCTTTGCTGCTGGTCCATGGGCTGGGCTCCAGTACGCGGGACTGGGAGAAACAGATTCCGGTGTTATCCGCCCACTACCGCCTGATCGTCGTGGACGTGCGCGGCCACGGCCGCTCCGACAAACCTCGCGGGCACTACAGCATTGAAGGCTTCAGCGCCGACCTGATCGCCTTGATCGAACACCTCGGCCTGGGTCCGGTGCATCTGGTGGGCTGGTCCATGGGCGGCATGATCGCCTTCCAGCTGGCGGTGGACGAGCCCGGTCTCGTCAAGAGCCTGTGCATCGTCAACAGCGCGCCCCAGGTAAAGGTCCGTACGCTCGACGATTGCTGGCAATGGTTCAAGCGCTGGAGCCTGATGCGCCTCCTCAGTCTGGAAACCATCGGCAAGGCCCTGGGCGCCAAACTGTTTCCCAAACCCGAACAGACCGAGTTACGACTGGAAATGGCCCGGCGCTGGGCAACGAACGACAAACATGCTTATCTCGCCAGCTTCGATGCCGTCGTGGGTTGGGGGGTTCAGGAACGACTTTCGCAAATTGCCTGTCCAACCCTGGTCATCTGTGCCGATCACGACTACACCCCGGTGGCAGTGAAAGAAGCCTATGTAAAGCTGCTGCCCGATGCACGGCTGGTAGTGATCGCCGATTCACGGCACGCTACCCCGCTGGATCAACCCGAACGCTTCAACCAAACCCTGCTCGACTTTCTGATCGCAGTCGACTCTACCCATCAGGATCACTGACCCATGCTGAAAAAAATCGCCCTCGCCGCCGGCACTGTTCTGTTTGCCGCCAATCTGATGGCGGCGCAGCCGGCCAAGGCGCCGCACGTACTGCTGGAGACTACCAACGGCCAGATCGAAATCGAACTGGACCCGGTCAAGGCGCCCGCCAGTACGAAAAATTTTCTTGAGTACGTGGACAGCGGCTTCTACAACGGCACGATCTTCCACCGGGTGATCCCGGGCTTCATGGCCCAGGGCGGTGGCTTTACCCCGCAGATGCAACAGAAGGACACCAAGGCCCCGATTCAGAACGAAGCCAGCAACGGCCTGCATAACGTTCGCGGCACGCTGGCGATGGCTCGCACGTCCAACCCTAACTCGGCCACCAGCCAATTCTTCATTAACGTGGCAGACAACGCCTTCCTTGATCCGGGCCGTGACGCCGGCTACGCGGTCTTCGGCAAAGTGGTCAAGGGCATGGATGTCGTGGACATCATCGTCAACTCCCAGTCCACCACCAAACAAGGCATGCAAAACGTGCCGATCGACCCTGTGATCATCAAGTCGGCCAAACGCATCGACTGAACACACAGGGCAAGCCTGAGCGGCGGCTGATCATGCGCCGCTCACAGCACAAAGGAGAGCCCTGCCCGGGCTGTTAATTCATGGTTTACCGCCGTTTCGAAAAACTGATCGACATCTTCCGCGACGCCCCCAGCTCGGCCCCACCGAACCGCGTCCTGCCCTTCTACACGTATTACCTGAAACAAGTCTGGCCAAGCTTCGCCGTCCTGCTGGTGGTGGGCTTGGTCGGCGCATTGATCGAAGTCGCGCTGTTCAGCTACCTGAGCCGCATCATCGACCTGGCCCAAGGCACGCCCAACGTCGATTTCTTCAAGATCCACGGCCTGGAACTGGCCTGGATGGCGGTGGTGGCGCTGATCTTGCGGCCAATCTTCGTGGCGCTGCATGACCTGCTGGTGCACCAGACCCTGAGCCCCGGCATGACCAGCCTGATCCGCTGGCAGAATCACAGCTACGTGCTCAAGCAGAGCCTGAATTTTTTCCAGAACGATTTCGCCGGGCGCATCGCCCAGCGCATCATGCAGACAGGCAACTCCCTGCGCGACTCAGCGGTACAGGCCGTGGACGCGCTGTGGCACGTGCTGATCTACGCCATCAGTTCGCTGGTGCTGTTCGCCGAAGCCGACTGGCGCCTGATGATCCCGCTGCTGCTGTGGATCGCCGCCTACATCGGCGCGCTCTATTACTTCGTGCCGCGGGTCAAGGAACGTTCCGTGGTGTCGTCCGACGCCCGCTCCAAGCTCATGGGCCGGATCGTCGACGGCTACACCAACATCACCACTCTCAAGCTGTTCGCCCACACGAACTTCGAACAACAGTACGCACGCGAAGCCATCCAGGAACAGACCGAAAAGGCCCAGTTGGCCGGCCGCGTAGTGACCAGCATGGACGTGGTCATCACCAGCATGAACGGGCTGTTGATCGTCGGCACCACCGGCCTGGCGTTGTGGCTGTGGACCCAGTCGCTGATCAGCGTCGGCGCCATTGCCCTGGCCACCGGCCTGGTGATCCGCATCGTCAACATGTCCGGCTGGATCATGTGGGTGGTCAACGGCATCTTCGAAAATATCGGCATGGTCCAGGACGGCCTGGAGACCATCGCCCAGCCGGTCAGTGTCACCGACCGCGAACACGCCAAGCCGCTGGCGGTGGCCCGTGGCGAGGTGCGTTTCGAGCATGTGGACTTCCACTACGGCAAAAAAAGCGGCGTGATCAGCGACCTGAATCTGACCATCCGGGCCGGCGAGAAGATCGGCCTGATCGGCCCGTCCGGTGCGGGCAAATCCACCCTGGTCAACCTGCTGCTGCGTCTCTATGACGTGCAAGGCGGCCGCATTCTCATCGACGGCCAGGACATCGCCGAAGTGAGCCAGGAAAGCCTGCGCGAGCGGATCGGCATGATCACCCAGGACACCTCCCTGCTGCACCGCTCGATTCGCGACAACCTGCTTTACGGCAAACCCAACGCCACCGACGCGCAACTCTGGGAAGCGGTACACAAGGCCCGTGCCGATGAGTTCATCCCGTTGCTTTCCGACGCCCAGGGCCGTACCGGCTTCGATGCTCATGTGGGCGAGCGCGGCGTGAAACTGTCCGGTGGCCAGCGCCAGCGCATCGCCATTGCTCGGGTCCTGCTCAAGGATGCACCGATCCTGATCATGGACGAAGCGACCTCGGCGCTGGACTCGGAAGTGGAGGCCGCGATCCAGGAAAGCCTGGAAACGCTGATGCAGGGCAAGACCGTGATCGCCATCGCCCACCGCCTCTCGACCATCGCCCGGATGGACCGCCTCGTAGTGCTGGAGAACGGCCGCATCGCCGAAACCGGCAGCCATGCCGAACTGCTGGCCCATGGCGGGTTATATGCGCGGTTGTGGCAGCATCAGACCGGAGGTTTTGTGGGGATTGACTGATTAGATCAGACAGTCCGCTCCCACGGTTTCGGGTATCAGCCTCGGGATATCAGCACTGCCGATACGGCAGCGCTGCCCTCGCCTCTTCGGCATAGGCCAACACCCCTTCCTGTTCACGGACGAGAAAATCCTCCACCGCCGCTTTCAACCCCGGATGGCGCAGGTAATGCCACGACCGGGTAATCACCGGCTCGAACCCGCGTATCAATTTGTGCTCACCTTGAGCCCCCGCATCGAAGCGCTGCAAGCCCTGGGCAATCGCGTAATCCATACCCTGGTAGAAACAGGTCTCGAAGTGCAGGCGGTCGAACTCCGCCAGGCAACCCCAGTAACGCCCATAGAAACTGTCGCCGCCCACCAGGCTGAACGCCATCGCCACGGGACGGGGGCCTTGTTTGGCCAGGACGACGCGAATCGCCTCGGGCATGCGTTCGGCCAACAGGCTGAAAAACGCGCGGGTCAGGTACGGCGCCTGGCGACGCACCGCGTAGGTATTGGCGTAACAGGCGTAGACGAAATCCCACAGCGCCTCGTCCAGTTCATGCCCCGCAAGCCATTCGAATTCGATCCCCTGCCCCGCCACCTGCTCGCGCTCCTTGCGCATCTGCTTGCGCTTTCGGGAACTGAGGGCGTCGAGAAAATCCTGAAAGTCGCGGTAACCGCGATTCTGCCAGTGATATTGGCAGCCGATCCGCTGCAGCCAACCCTCCCGCCCGGCCAGCGCCGTGTCGGTAAAGGTGTCGGTGAAGTTGATGTGGGCGCTGGAAAGCCCCTCGATCTCCAGGTAACCCGGCAGGCAGCCAAGCAGCTCCAGACCATCCTCCAGCCGCGCCGCCAGCAGCCGCGGCCCGCTGACCGGGCTGAACGGCACCGCCGTCAACAGCTTGGGGTAGTAGTCGATGCCGGCCCGAGCGCAGGCGTCGGCCCAGCCGTGATCGAACACGTATTCACCGTAGGAATGCCACTTGCGATAGCTGGGCAAGGCCGCCATCAGACGACCCTCTTCGATGTGCAACAAATGCTCGGGTTGCCAGCCGGATTGCGGCCCGAGGCTGGCACTGTCCTCCAATGCGCCGAGGAAAGCGTGACGCAGGAACGGTTGATTGACGGGCACCAACGCGTCCCACTCATGCGGCGCGATGGCGGACAGGTTGTCCAGGACGTGTAGCGGCATGCGGTTCCCCGATCTCCAGACTGCGGATGGGGCGAGTATCGCCGATCTTGACCGGCACACGATAAAAAAACCCCGCCGTAGCGGGGTTGAAAGGAGCTTTAACGGATGAAGAAAGAGCTCTGTATCAGGTCAGCGCGATTCAGAACACGTACTGGGCACGGACCACGAAGCCGTCACCATCGTCGTCACCATTGGCGTTGGTGACCTTGTCGGTCTTGGCCTTGATGTAGGCGCCGGTGATTTTCACAGCCTCGTTGGCGTACCAGTTCACGCCCAGGTTGTGCACCTTGGCCTCGGCATCGCCCACGTCGCGAGTTGCGCTGGCGGTGGTGATGTTGTCGTCTTCGACGGTCAGGCTGTCGTAGCGATAGAACACTTCCCAGGCGCCGATGGACTTGTTCTGCGGCTTGATGGCGTCGAACTTGCCGACCTTGTAACCGCGGGCCTCACCGGTGAGGGTGTAGGCGCCTTGAACGTAGAAACCGTGGCCCTTGATGTCTTCGAAACCGTCGGCGTCAGCCTTGGTCTTGCGAGTGATGTATTCACCCTGGATCGAGGCCGGGCCCATGGCAAAGGCGGCTTCCAGACCGAACGCGGTATCGCGGTCGTAGGAACCAGCTGGCGAGTTGTTGGCGCCGCCCAGTACAGGACGGTTGCCGTTCGGACCGGCATCGTTGCCGCCGAGGGTTTCAACACCACGCATGCCCAGGCGGGAACGATAGCGTGCGTCGAATACGGTGTCGGAAACGTCACGCGATGCCACGTTCACACCGAAGTGCAGCACGTTGCCGGCGTCATGCATCGGGGCGAATACGAAACGGCCGTTGACTTGCTTGACGCTGTCGCCGTCGGTGTCGTCGGTGTCCTTGCTGAACACACCGGCCGAGGCGTAGAACGAATCGGCGAAAGTGCTGGACGCTTGCAGACCCAGGCCGTTCTGGTGGCTGTTGGTCCAGTCGATCAGGTCGTAGGCGGCGTTACGCTCAGGCGCAGTCACCCACTTGGAACTGGTGGCTTTTTCCAGACCGAAATCGGGGTCGAAGCGACCGACTTTGATCGAGACTGGCTTGAAGCCGTTGTAGGCCAGGGATGCTTCGTCGAAGTAGCCGTTGTCGGAGTCGCCGCTGTTGTGGGACATGTCGTAGTTGATGGTGTAGGCCCAATCCGTGTACAGCACGCCGGACAGTTCCAGGAAAGCGCGACGGATGTAAGCGGCGTCGGCCGAGTTGCCGTTGTCGGTGTAGATCCCATCGAACTGGCTGTAGTCAGCCTGCAAACGACCGCCAAGCTTGAAGCTGAACTCTTTGTCAGTGGTGGCGACTTCAAGGCCGCCCTTGGTTTTGACCACGATATCGGCGCCGTCGGTGGTGACGGTGCCGGCGAAAGCCTGGGCGGTTACTGCCATTGCCAGCGCGCTGGCGGCAAAACCTGCGAAGTGCTTACGGATCATCGAAGAATTCCCCTGTTGGTAGTCTATGCGTTAGAAAACACGCGGAAACGGGCCCGCTGGTGTTGGGAGGGGATCTTGGCGGCCGGTTGTGTCAGGCAGGTTGCCATCACATAAAGATTTCATGACAGCGGAACTTTTTACTTCGAAAGTGAATAATCAAAGACAGCGACGGCCCTGTGGGAGCGGGCTTGCTCGCGAAGACGGCGGCACATTCAGCCTATCAGGTGCCTGACACTACGCCTTCGCGGGCAAGCCCGCTCCCACAAGGATCGGGGTGTCCCGGGGTCTAGCGATGGTCTCTACGACGCTCGGCGGCGAGTTTTTCGGCGAGGTGGTCCAGGTTCGGCACCGGTGCTTCGGGAAGCTTCCTGAGGGTCGCCTGCATCAGGCGCATCTGGCGGATGAATCGCCGGCAATTGGGGCAGAACATCAGGTGATGGCGCACCATCAGACGTTCACGGAAGGTCAGTTGTCCGTCGAGGTAATCACTGGAGCGCGCTACTTGTTCCTTGCAGGTCAGCATTCGCCGGTTTCCTCGAAATGTTCAACAGTTGCGAAGACCTTCAGTCGGGCGCGATGCAACAGCACACGTACGTTGGAGAGCGAGAGGTCGAGAAGATTACAGATTTCTTCCAACTCCAGCCCTTGGCGCTCGCGCAGGGTCAACACACTGCCTTGCAGCTCCGAGAGGCTGAGCACGGTGTGTTCAAGGCAATCACGTAATTCGCTCTCCATAAGCAGCGCTTCCGGCGTGTCCTGATGCCAGGCGAACGGCGCCAGCAGCCAGTGCCCATCGGCGGCAAAGCGATCATCGCCGAGGCTGCCGTGAGGCGACGGCAGATCGTCGAGCAGTACTTCGCGGCGATTTTGTTTGTAGCGTCCCTTGGCCGCGTTGGCCGTGATGGTCAGCAGCCAGGTCTTGAGGCTGGAACGCCCCTGGAACCCGCCGAGATTGCGCACCACCGACAGCCAGGCGTCCTGCACGACTTCATCGGCATGGCGGCTGCCTACAATGGCGAATGCCACGGCGCGCATCGCGTCCTGGTAGGTGCTGACCAGCTCTTTGTAGGCCTGCTGCTCGCCGGCCAGGAGGCGTTTGAGCAGTTGGGTGTCGCCGCTGGCGGTCATTCCACCTCTCACATGGCAAATGTCGTTGTGGCGAGGGGATAAATCCCCTCACCACAGAAAGATCTCTAACCACAAGATCAACGCTTGCGCAGAATCACACTACCAATTGAATACCCGGCGCCGAACGAGCTGAGTACCGCAACCGCGCCGCTGGGCAGGTCGTCCTGGTACTTGTGGAACGCAATCACCGAACCGGCCGAGCTGGTGTTGGCGTAGGTGTCGAGGATCACCGGGGCTTCCTCTTCGGTTGCTTCGCGGCCCAGCAGCTTGCGCACGATCAGGTGGTTCATGCTCAGGTTGGCCTGGTGCAGCCAGAAGCGCTTCACTTCGCCGACGTCCAGCTGGTTTTCCTCCAGATGAACCCCGATCAGCTCGGCCACCATCGGGCAGACGTCGCGGAAGACCTTGCGACCTTCCTGGACGAACAGCTTGTCCCGCGTGCCGATCCCCTCCTCGGCCGCCCGGTTGAGGAAGCCAAAGTTGTTACGGATATTGTTGGAGAACTTGGTGAGCAGTTTGGTGCTGACCACGTCGAACTGATACGGCGAAGTCGCCAGGTCCGCCCGCTCGATGATCACGGCGGTGGCTGCGTCACCGAAAATGAAGTGGCTGTCACGATCGCGGAAGTTCAGGTGGCCGGTGCACACTTCGGGGTTAACCATCAGGATCGCCCGCGCCTGGCCCAGTTGTACGCTGTTGGCCGCGGCCTGGATGCCGAAAGTTGCCGAGGAACAGGCCACGTTCATGTCAAAACCGAAACCGTCGATGCCCAGGGCTTCCTGCACTTCGATGGCGATGGCCGGGTAAGCGCGCTGCAAGTTGGAACAGGCGACGATCACGCCATCGATGTCGGCGGCGGTGCGCCCGGCACGCTCAAGGGCTTGTTTCGCGGCGCCGACAGCCATTTCGCAGAGTACCGACCACTGCTCATTGGAGCGCTCCGGCAGGCGTGGGGTCATGCGTTGCGGGTCGAGAATGCCGTCCTTGTCCATGACGAAGCGGCTCTTGATGCCAGAGGCCTTCTCGATGAACGCCGCGCTGGATTCGGTCAAGGCCTCCACTTCGCCGCGCTCGATGGCCTCGGCGTTGTCCGCATTGAATTGCGCGACGTAGGTGTTGAAGGATTGCACCAGCTCTTCATTGGAAATGCTGTTGGCCGGGGTGTACAGGCCGGTGCCACTGATGACGACGTTATGCATGGTCGTGTCTCTGATCTGTTCAGGCAGAAAGCATTGGCACAATCGTGCCAACACGCAAAGGGTCTTTTCCCATCCCGGGGAAGCAGACCTGGCCTCGCTTTATTCCGATCCGCCCGTAGGCATTGAAGCTCAAAACCACGGGACCGGCACTTATAGGCGCGAAGTTTGCCATAAACGCTGGCGTTTGGCCCATTCTCCATCGATCCAGACACAAAACCCCTGTGGGAGCGGGCTTGCTCGCGAAGACGGCGGCACATTCAGCCTATCGGGTGACTGACACTACGCCTTCGCGAGCAAGCCCGCTCCCACAGAGTTTGCGTCAGCTTCAAGGCTCCACTTGCCCCCACTGCTTACTCAGGCGCTTGTCCGAAATCGGCACCTTGGTCCCCAACTGTTGGGCGAACAACGACACCCGGTATTCCTCCAGCCACCAGCGGTACAGTTCAAGTTGCGGATCACGCTTGCCTTCCTGGGCATGTTTGCCCGCGCGGGCCTGGTATTGGGTCCAGAGCGTCGACAACTCGCCGCTCCAGACCCGATCCTTTTGTACTTGACTGCCCAGTTTCTCGAAGCGCTGTTCGATGGCCTTAAGATAACGTGGCAGTTCCTTGAGCCATTGATGCGGGGTTTCGCGCACGAAACCCGGGTACACCAAATGGCTGAGCTGCTGCTTGATGTCATTCAGGGCCACGGCCTGGGCCAGGTCGATCTTGCCTTTGAAGCGTTTTTGCAGGCCGTGCCAGAGCTTGAGGATGTCCAGGGTCAGCTTCGCCAGGCGCTCGGCGTGCTCCGTCCAGCCACCACGCTTGCGCTCGGCCAGGGAAGCCAGCGCGGCGCCGTCGCGGGGCAGGCTCGCCTCGCCTTCCAGCACGCAACTGTCGAGGCTCACCAGCAGGATGTCTTCCACCAAACTGTCGATACGCCCCAGCTCGCGGTAGAGCAGGCCCAGCTCGGTCAGTCCCGGCAACTTGCCCCGCAGGAACTTGGCCGACTCCGCCAGTTGCTGCATCAGCAAGCGCTGCAAGGCGCGGCGATGCTGGAATTCGGCTTCGGCGGGCGTCGGGAAACGGCCCTCCTTGACCACGCCGCCCTCTTCCACCAGCGCCGGATACACTGTCATCGACAGCCCGGCAATCTTCTGCTGGGTTTTTTCCGCCACCGGCGCGAAGACCTTCGCCTCCACGGGCGCCTGGCTCTTGGCCGTTTGCGGCACGGCCAACGCAGCCTGGCTGGCTTCGGCAAACCGCGCCGTCAATTCGGCCAGGTCGCGGCCTTCACCGAGAAACTTGCCCTGGCCGTCGACGATCTCCAGGTTCATGCGCAGGTGGCTTTCCACCTGCTGCGCCGCCTCAGCCCAGGCTTCGTCACTCACCCGCGCCCCGGTCATGCGCAGCAATTCGCGGCCCAGGGATTGGGGCAATGAGCCTTCGGCAAAAGTGATGCGTTGCAGCGCGGCCTTGACGAAATCCGGGACCGGCACGAAGTTCTTGCGCAGGGCCTTGGGCAAGTTGCGCACCAGGGCGATGCACTTGGCCTCGATCATTCCGGGTACCAGCCATTCCAGGCGTTCCGGCGGCAGCATCGGCAAGAGCGGCGCCGGCACCCGCAGGGTCACACCGTCGCGGGGGTGGTTGGGTTCGAAGTGATAGCTCAGCGGCAAGGTCAGGTCGCCGACGCGCAAGGTGTCGGGAAAATGCGCGGCGGTGACTTCGCTGGCGTCACGCGCCAGCACGTCCTCTTCGCGCATGATCAGCAACTGTGGGTCTTTCTGGCTGTTGATGCGATACCAGCTGTCGAAGGTCGCCGTCTGGTGGATCTCGGCCGGCAACCGTGCGTCGTAAAAGGCGAACAGGGTTTCTTCGTCCGCCAGGATGTCGCGGCGGCGCGCCTTGGCTTCCAGTTCGTCGAGTTGTTCCAGAAGCCTGGTGTTGGCTCCCAGGCATTTGGCCCGGGACTGGATCTCGCCGCGCACCAACGCCTCGCGGATAAACAGCTCCCGCGACACCACCGGGTCCACCGGGCCGTAATGCACCGGCCGGCGTCCGACCACGATCAGCCCGAACAAGGTGATCTGTTCATACGCCACCACCTGCCCGCGCTTCTTCTCCCAATGGGGTTCGAAGTGGTTTTTCTTGATCAGGTGTCCGGCCAGCGGTTCGATCCAGTCCGGCTCGATCTTGGCGACCATGCGTGCATACAGCTTGGTGGTTTCTACCAGTTCGGCGGTCATCAGCCATTGCGGACGTTTCTTGCCCAGGCCCGACGAGGGGTGAACCCAGAAGCGCCGTTGACGAGCACCGAGATAATCGCCGTCTTCGGTCTTTTGGCCGATCTGGCTGAGCAGGCCCGACAGCACCGCTTTGTGCAACTTCGGATAGTCCGCCGGCTCTTTGTTGAGGCTCAACTGCATGTCGCGGCAGATGAGGCTCAGTTGACGATGGGAATCGCGCCACTCCCGCAGGCGCAGGTAATTGAGGAAGTTCTTGCGACACCAGTTGCGCAACGGGCTGGCGGTCAGGGCCTGACGCTGCTCTTCGAAACCGCGCCACAGATTGACCAGCCCGGCGAAATCCGAATCCGTGTCTTTCCATTGAGCGTGAGCCTGATCCGCGGCCTGCTGGCGCTCGGGTGGGCGTTCGCGCGGATCCTGGATCGACATGGCGCTGGCGACGATCAGCACTTCCTGAAGGCTGCCAAGCTTCGCCGCTTCCAGCAGCATGCGACCCATGCGCGGATCCACCGGCAAGCGCGCCAACTGGCGGCCCAGCGGTGTCAGCTGGCCGTTGCGGTCCACTGCCGATAATTCTTGCAGCAGGTTGAAACCGTCGCTGATGGCCTTGCCGTCCGGCGGTTCGATGAACGGGAAGTCGGTGATCTCGCCCAGGCGCAAGTGCAGCATCTGCAGGATCACCGCCGCCAGGTTGGTACGCAGAATCTCGGGATCGGTGAATTCCGGCCTGCCGAGGAAATCTTCCTCGCTGTACAAACGTACGCAAATCCCCGGCTCGACCCGCCCGCAGCGACCCTTGCGCTGGTTGGCGCTGGCTTGGGAAATGGCCTCGATGGGCAGGCGCTGGACCTTGGCGCGATAGCTGTAGCGGCTGATGCGCGCGGTACCGCTGTCGATCACGTAACGGATACCCGGTACGGTCAGCGAGGTTTCGGCGACGTTGGTTGCCAGCACCACGCGCCGCCCCGGGTGGGATTGGAAAATCCGCTGCTGCTCGGCTGGCGTCAAACGCGCATAGAGCGGCAGGATTTCGGTGTGCTTGAGCTGGGCCTTGCGCAGCATCTCCGCCGCGTCGCGGATTTCCCGTTCGCCCGGCAGGAACACCAGCACATCGCCCGGGCTGCGGCGCTCGCTGCGCTCATGGGCGGCGATTTCATCGAGGGCGGCGAGGATCGCCTGGTCGACGGTCAGGTCATCCTCGACCCGATTGCCCTCTTCGTCCTGCTCCAGGGTCAGTGGGCGATACCAGGTTTCCACCGGGAAGGTACGGCCGGAAACCTCGACGATCGGCGCGTCATCGAAGTGTTTGGAGAAGCGCTCCAGGTCGATGGTCGCCGAGGTGATGATGACCTTCAGGTCCGGACGGCGCGGCAGCAGGGTTTTCAGGTAACCCAGCAGGAAGTCGATGTTCAGGCTGCGCTCGTGGGCTTCGTCGACGATGATGGTGTCGTAGCGTTCCAGGTAACGGTCATTCTGAGTCTCGGCCAGCAGGATCCCGTCGGTCATCAGCTTGACCAGCGTGTTGGCGTCGCTCTGGTCCTCGAACCGCACCTGATAACCCACCAACGCGCCCAGCGGCGTGCCCAGTTCCTCGGCCACGCGGCTGGCGACGCTGCGGGCAGCGATACGGCGTGGCTGGGTATGGCCGATCAAGCCATGCTGGCCGCGACCGATTTCCAGGCAGATCTTCGGCAGTTGGGTGGTTTTGCCCGAGCCGGTTTCACCGGCGATGATCAGTACCTGATGCTTGAGCAACGCCTCCTTGATCTCGTCGCGCTTGGCGGCGATCGGCAAGTTGTCGTCGTAGCGGATCACCGGCAGGCTGGCCTTGCGCGCCAGCACCTGATCACAGGACGCCTGCATGCGCGTCACCCATTGGGCGAGTTTCGCCTCATCGGGTTTCTTGCGCAGCTCGAGCAACTGGCGCCGCAACCGGTGACGGTCGGCGAGCATGGCGTGGTCGAGGTTTTTCAGCAGCTTGTCGATAGCGGGGGCTTGGTCAGTCATCAGGTACGCAAGGGGGAAAAGGAGCAGCGGCAAGTTTCAAGCTGCAAGCGGCAAGTTGCAAGCTGCGTTGACCGGAAACTCAAAACTTGCCGCTTGAAGCTTGACGCTGCTTCTATCCCTTACGCCGGTACGGGAACACATCGATTACCTTCCCGGCCCGGATCGCCTCCTGCAGGCCTTTCCAGTAGTCGGCGTTGTACAGCTCGCCGTGCATCTGGTCGAACAACTTGCGCTGCCCCGCGTCGGCGAACAGGAACGGCGGAAACTCCTCGGGAAAGACGTCCAGCGGTCCGATGGAGTACCAGGGCTCGGAGGCCATTTCATCCTCCGGCGTGCGCGGCTGGGGAATATGGCGGAAGTTGGCTTCGGTCAGGAAGCAGATTTCATCGTAATCGTAGAACACCACGCGGCCGTGACGGGTCACGCCGAAATTCTTGAGCAGCATGTCTCCGGGGAAGATATTGGCCGCCGCCAATTGCTTGATGGCCAGGCCATAGTCTTCCAGTGCCTCACGCACCTGGGCTTCGCTGGCGTTCTCCAGGTAGAGGTTCAGTGGCGTCATGCGCCGCTCGGTCCAGCAGTGGCGGATCAACACCGTGTCGCCCTCCACCGACACCGTCGACGGCGCGACCTCCAGCAACTCCTCCAGGCACGCTGGCTCGAACTTGCTCAAGGGGAAGCGAAAGTCAGCGAACTCCTGGGTATCGGCCATGCGCCCTACCCGGTCGACGCTTTTCACCAGTCGGTACTTCTCGATCACCGTGGCCCGGTCGACGTTTTTCGAGGGGGAAAAACGGTCCTTGATGATTTTGAAAACGGTATTGAAACCCGGCAGCGTGAACACGCTCATGACCATGCCGCGCACACCGGGGGCCATGATGAATTGGTCGTCGGTATTGGCCAGGTGATTGATCAAGGCCCGATAGAATTCGGACTTGCCATGCTTGTAGAAACCAATGGAGGTATACAGCTCGGCAATGTGCTTGCCCGGCAGGATGCGCTTGAGAAAGCCGACGAACTCCGCGGGCACCGGCACATCCACCATGAAGTAGGAGCGCGTGAACGAAAAGATAATCGACACCTGGGCCTCGTCCGTGATCAGCGCGTCGATCTGGATGCCCCGGCCTTCGCGATGCAGCAGCGGAACGACCAGGGGCCATTGGTCATCGCGGGTGTAGATCCGGCCCACCAGGTAGGCGCCTTTGTTGCGATAGAGCACCGAAGAAAACAGCTCCACCGTCAGCTCGGGGTCCTTGCAGACCCAGTCCGGCAGGTTCTCTCGCAGCTGGGCTTCAAGACGCTGCAAATCACCCGGCAGGTCGGCATAGTCCTCGCTGAAACGGTAATCGGCGAAGATCTGCGCCAGCATCCGGTCGAGTTGGCCCTGAGGCTTGTAGGTGCGGGTCTGGGCAGCACGGGCCCGGCGCAGGCTGGGCCGGGTGGTGTGGATGAACATCGTGCCGTCGCTGATCAGGTCGTGGCTGAACAGGCCGCAGAAGATCGAGTTGTACCAGGTTTCGGACAGTTCATCGTCGAAACGCAGGTCGATCAGGCTGATGTAGGCGCTTTTCACCAGAGGCCAGCAGCTGACGTCCATCAGCGCGTCGGGGTCGAAAGCCTTGCGCAGCCGAGCGACGGTTTCGAAGACTTTCTCTTCATACAAATTGATCCGCGCCGCCGAAGCCGCTTGCGCCTCCTGCCACCGGGCCTGCTCGAACCGGGCCCGGGCGCCATCGGTGATTTGCCGGAAATGCTCACGATAATCGTCGAAACCGTCGAGAATCGAACGGGCGATTTCGGTGGCGGGCCATGGCTGGGGCATCGGGAACCTCGACGGGTCATCTTGTTATTGGCGACTGAGCTTAGAGGCCAATCAGGCGGCAACGCAACCGTTGCCATCGGCCTGGAGGACGGCGACACTGGCCAGCCCATCAAGGA
Source organism: Pseudomonas sp. AF32 (assembly GCF_022342325.2). Classification (NCBI taxonomy): domain Bacteria; kingdom Pseudomonadati; phylum Pseudomonadota; class Gammaproteobacteria; order Pseudomonadales; family Pseudomonadaceae; genus Pseudomonas; species Pseudomonas sp. AF32. Next base: position 23,333 of record NZ_RQJK02000029.1, read on the forward strand.
AGGAATGACTTGTGAACCTCGTCGACATCTTGCGCCTGCTGTCACTGGCTGCCATCTGGGGCGCGAGCTTCCTGTTCATGCGCATCATCGCCCCGGTCATCGGCACGATCCCCACCGCCTTCTTTCGCGTCTCCATCGCCTTCGTCGGCTTGCTGGTGATCCTGGCGCTGATGCGTGTCGACTGGAATTTTCGTGGCAAGCTGAAAGTGGTGATGGTACTGGGCCTGATCAACTCGGGCATCCCGGCCACCTTCTATTCCCTGGCGGCCCAGGTGCTGCCGGCCGGCTATTCAGCGATCTTCAACGCCACGACACCTCTGATGGGCGTGTTGATCGGCGGACTGTTCTTCAGCGAACAGCTCACCGTGGCGAAGGTCAGCGGCGTGTTCCTCGGCCTCTTGGGCGTGGGCATCCTGACCGGCGCAGGGCCAGTGGCCTTCGACCTGCAACTGCTGATGGGCGCCCTCGCCTGCCTGATGGCAACCACCTGTTATGGCTTCGCCGGCTTCCTGACCCGTCGCTGGCTCGATCATCAAGGCGGGCTCGACAGCCGCCTCTCGGCCCTGGGCAGCATGTTCGGTGCCACGTTGTTTCTGCTGCCATTGTTCGGCTACAGCGTCATCAGCCAGCCACCGGCCAGTTGGGGGGGCTGGAGCGTCTGGCTGTCGCTGTTGGGCTTGGGCCTGGTGTGTACCGCACTGGCCTACATCCTTTATTTCAGGCTGCTCAGTGCCATCGGCCCGGTGAAATCCATGACCGTGACCTTCCTGATACCGCCGTTCGGCGTGCTGTGGGGGGCGTTGCTGCTGGATGAGCCGCTGGGCATGGCGCATCTGTATGGCGGAGTGCTGATCGCGGCGGCATTGTGGCTGGTGTTGAAGCCTGGGGCGGTGAAGCCGGTCGAGGCGGCTGGCCGGTAGTTTATCGGCGCAGCTGAAAATGCCATCGCGAGCAAGCTCGCTCCCACATCAGTAACGCGTACCTCCTGTGGGAGCGAGCCTGCTCGCGATAGCGATCGTCCGGCTGACGAGACTCTAACGGTCAGCCACTTTTACGAAACACGAACACCAATCCAACGATGATCAGCCCCATCCCCAGTACGCTCAGCAACGCCAACCGGTTGCCAAACACCAGGTAATCCATGATGGCCGTCACCACCGGTACCAAATAGAACAGACTGGTGACGTTCACCAGGTTGCCCCGTGCGATCAACCGGTACAGCAACAGCGTTGCCAGCACTGAGACCACCAGCGCCATCCACACCACCGGCACGATGAAACCCGCGCTGTGCTCGAAGTGAAACGGTTGAAACGGCACGAACACCGCGCACAGCACAAGCCCGGCGAGGTATTGAACGGGCAGCGTGCCCAGGGGATTTTCGGTGATGCGTTTCTGCATGATCGAACCGGCCGTCATGCTCAGCAGCGCCAGCAGTCCACACAGCATTCCAGCCAGGGACATACCGGCCAGGCCGATGCCCTGGTAGACCACCATGACCAGACCCGCCAACCCCAGCATCAGACCGGACATCCGCTGCCAGGAACGCTGGCGCTCGATGAGCACCACGGTCAGGATCGGCTGTACGCCCATCAACGTCGCCATGACACCCGGCGTGACATTCATCTGCAACGCCAACAGATAGAAAATCTGATAGGCCCCCAGCAGCACAAACCCGGTGGCCGCCGCGTACAGCATCGGCTTGCCGATTCTGGGTAACTTGAACTTGCACACCGGGATCAACAGCACCAGCGCACACAGGGCGATGGAAAAGCGGATCAGCAGGAAAGCAAAAGGCGAAGCATGGGCCAGGCCCAGTTTGGAAAAGATCGCCCCGCTGCTCCACAGCAGAACGAACAGGCTCGTGGAAGCCGCCGCCAATAAGGCGTTTCTGGATAGGGAAAACATGAATACCACCTGTTATCAGGCAAAAGCCAACTCAGCCGGAGCTGAAATTCAGTAGTTTTTTCAGGCGGGCGCAGGAAACGGCAACGACTGCCGATCAGCCCTGGACGCCAACACCCGGCGGTGATACGACGGCGCACACCGGTGGGCTACTGACAGGTGGAGGGTATTGACCGACCTGCCCACGTTGCTGATTCCCCCACGGCACGACGCCAGCGTTCAACGCTGGAACCACAACCGCGACAACTGGGGATACAGGCATGAGCCGATCTCTGGAAAGGATGGGTTCGAGGACCCGGAGAGCGCCGACTATAACCAGCGCTCGAGGCGTAATGCAATGCTCAAACGAACAACCAGTAGCCCAATGCCGTCAGCACCGCTACCGCCAGTACCGGCCGCATCACACGGTAAGCCTTGGGATGCTTGCGCTTCCATTGCTTGACCCGGCCACTGATGCCATCGCTGAATGACTTGCTCCAGGCATAGGCCCGGTTGATACCGCCGACATGTTCGTCATCCAGGTTCTGCGGTGCAGTGGCACGCCCAAGGAAGGCGCTGATGGAACGGTTGAGGCGGGTCATCAGCCGACTTTTCAGCGGCCGTTCGACATCGCAAAACAGGATCACACGGGTCTGCGGTGTTTCATTCTTGACCCAATGCACATAGGTTTCGTCGAACATCACGTCTTCGCCATCGCGCCAGGCATAGATCTGGCCGTCGACGAAGATCCGGCAATCGTCGGAATTGGGCGTGGAAAGCCCAAGGTGATAGCGCAGCGAGCCGGCGAACGGGTCGCGATGCGGGTTCAAGTGGCTGTCACCCGGCAGCAGGGCGAACATTGCGCCCCGGACGTTGGGAATGCGGTTGACCAGTTCGACGGTTTTGGGACACAGCAATTGCGCCGATGGCAATGGTTTGTCGTACCACTTGAGGTAGAAGCGCTTCCAGCCTTTCTTGAAGAACGAACCGAAGCCGGCGTCATTGTTCTTCTCTGCAGCGCGGATGTATCCCTCATCGAACAGGCGCATGGCTTCGTCGCGGATAACCTGCCAGTTATCCTTGAGCGTATCCAGCTCCGGGAATTTGCTGCGGTCCAGATAAGGTTTGGAAGGCACCCCGGAAAACAGGTACATCAAGGTGTTGTAAGGGGCGAACAACGCCGAGTGGTTGACGAACTGTCGCAACACCGGCAAGCGAGCCTTACCGCGCAGGTGCACATAAAGTGTACTGCCCAGGAAAAGCAGCAAGACCGACGCCTTGGCGACAAACGAAACGGTCATTTTCAAAACTCCTTTTCAAAAAACAACTTACGCAACGCCAACTACCGCAACAAACCCTTCTAACACGGGTGAGCTGAACCCGGGCTGACGCCAATCAAACCTCGCGCCAGCTCAGGACCTTCATTCAATGGGGCGTTACTGCTGGGTCTCCTGTTCGGTGAACAGGTCGCTGAACAGCATGCTCGACAGGTACCGCTCGCCGGAATCCGGCAGGATCACCACCAGGGTCTTGCCCTGCATTTCCGGTTTTTCCGCCAGGCGCACGGCCACGGCCATCGCCGCGCCACAGGAGATTCCGCAAAGTATCCCCTCCTCCTGCATCAAGCGCAAAGCCATGGCCTTGGATTCCTCGTCAGTGACCCGCTCCACCTGGTCGACCATCGTCAGGTCAAGGTTCTTCGGCACGAACCCCGCGCCGATCCCCTGGATCTTGTGGGGGCTGGGCTTGATTTCCTGGCCGGCCATCGCCTGGGTGATCACTGGCGAGCTCTCTGGTTCTACGGCCACCGACAGGATCGGCTTGCCGCAGGTGTTTTTGATGTACCGCGACACTCCGGTAATGGTGCCACCCGTGCCCACGCCCGCCACCAACACATCCACCGCGCCGTCGGTATCGTTCCAGATTTCCGGACCGGTGGTTTTTTCGTGGATGGCCGGGTTCGCCGGGTTATCGAACTGCTGCGGCATGAAATAGGTGGCTGGATCGCTGGCCACGATCTCGGCGGCCTTCTCGATGGCCCCTTTCATGCCCTTGGCCGGCTCGGTCAGCACCAGCTCGGCGCCGAGGGCCTTGAGCACCTTGCGACGTTCGATGCTCATGGAGGCCGGCATGGTCAGCATCAGCTTGTAGCCACGGGCGGCGGCCACGAACGCCAGGCCGATGCCGGTGTTGCCCGACGTGGGTTCGACGATGGTCATGCCCGGCTTGAGCCTGCCTGTGCTTTCCGCGTCCCAGATCATGTTCGCGCCAATCCTGCACTTGACCGAGTAACCCGGGTTCCGCCCTTCGATCTTGGCCAGGATGGTCACACCGCGCGGGGCGAGCCGGTTGATCTGCACCAGGGGCGTATTACCGATGGAATGGGCGTTGTCAGCGTATATGCGGCTCATGTCGGGGTCCTTAATGCGGCGTGAATTCAAGCGCCTAAAGGTATGCCTGTTGCCGGTGGGCGTCCAGTTGCACCGAACGTCCAGGTGTTACAACAGTCAATGGCTTTGGGGGTGTTCTGGAGAACATGCTGGAGACTCAATGACATGAAACGTCGATACAGCTGGCCACTGTGGACCGTGGCCGCCATCGTCGCGCTGCTGGTGGCCTTGCATCTGGCCCTGCCTTATCTGGTACGCGACTACCTCAACGAGCGGCTGGCCGACATGGGCGATTACCGCGGGCAAATCACCGATGTGGACCTGGCACTCTGGCGCGGGGCCTATCGGATCAACGGGCTGAAAATCGTCAAGGTCGATGGCAAGGTTCCGGTGCCGTTCGTCGATGCGCCGCTGATCGATTTGTCCGTGAGCTGGCATTCGTTGTGGTACGACCATGCGGTGGTGGCCGAAGTGACGTTCGCCCATCCGGAGGTGAACTTCGTCGACGGCGGTGGCAACCGGCAGAACTCCCAGACGGGCCAGGGCACCGACTGGCGCGAACAACTGAGCAAACTGCTGCCCATCACCCTCAATGAAGTCCGCATTAATGACGGCAAGGTCACGTTCCGCAATTTCAACTCCAAACCACCGGTCAATCTGCGGGCCACCAACGTCGATGCCAGCATTTACAACCTGACCAATGTGGTCGACACCGAAGGCAAGCGCGACGCCCGATTCGAAGGCAAGGCGTTGGTGGCCGAACATGCTCCGCTGGAGGTACAGGCCACGTTCGACCCGTTGAGCAATTTCGAGGATTTCGATTTCCGCCTGCGGGCCCGGAACATCGAACTCAAGCGCCTGAATGATTTTGCCGCAGCCTACGGCAAATTCGACTTCAACGCGGGCCACGGCGACCTGGTGATCGAGGCGGAGGCCAACAACGCCAGGCTCAGTGGCTACATCAAGCCGTTGTTGCGTGATGTGGATGTTTTCGACTGGCAGCAGGATGTGGAGAACGAGAAAAAGAACATCTTCCGCTCAATCTGGGAAGCGTTGGTCGGCACCGGCGAGACGGCGCTCAAGAACCAGCGCAAGAACCAGTTCGCCACCCGCGTAGAGCTCAGCGGCAATGTGCATCAACAGGACATCAGCGCTTTCGAAGCCTTCCTGCAGATACTGCGCAACGGTTTCGTCCAGGCGTTCAATGCTCGTTATGAACAACCGGCACCCTCCACCGACTAGGCTCTGTTTGAAAAGTCTTGAGACGAAGGTCAGGCAAGGCGAAAAACGGCGAGGAACGGCCGGGGTCGCGCTCGACTTTACTAGAGTAAATGAGCATTCCGATCGGACTCGCGCACGAGCCGGTTTTCAACGCAGCATCAACGAGTATCAAGGCTTTTCAGACAGAGCCTAGGGCTTACGTGTGACGGTGTAGCGCCCCGTCTGCTCTGCCGCCACCACCCCTGATCCACGCTGCAGCGAGTCCCACCCCAGGCACGCCAGCGCCAGCGAACGCGGAACGGCTTCACGGCCGCTGCTATAGCGACTGATGCTGCGAGCGCTGACCCCAAGGGCTTCGGCCGCTTTATTCAATGGCAGACCGGTGCGGGCACGCCAGTCAACGAAGATGCGGGTGTTTTCGTCCGCCGCGTTCTGCGCCAACGCATCCAGATAACATGCACCCCAACATATCGCCAAATTGGCGATATGCAATACTGGCAAGCGGCCGAGACTGAGTCAACATGTGACGCTCCATTCAGAGACTGAATACGGCGTCTGCGTTCACAGTCGGCGGGACGTCGCGTTATAGTCGGGCATGGCATTTTATTACGCGCCCCGCCTCGTCCAGGCCGGCGTCACCGCTCGAGGAATTGCAGATGAAGTTCGAAGGCACCAGCGCCTACGTCGCCACCGATGACCTGAAACTGGCCGTCAACGCCGCCATCACCCTGGAGCGCCCGCTGCTGGTCAAGGGCGAACCGGGCACCGGCAAGACCATGCTGGCCGAGCAACTGGCGCAGTCCTTCGGCGCGCGCCTGATCACCTGGCACATCAAATCCACCACCAAGGCCCACCAGGGCTTGTACGAGTACGATGCGGTCAGCCGCTTGCGGGACTCTCAACTGGGCGTGGACAAGGTCCATGACGTGCGCAACTACCTGAAAAAGGGCAAGCTCTGGGAGGCGTTCGAGTCCGAGGAACGGGTGATCCTGCTGATCGACGAGATCGACAAGGCCGACATTGAGTTCCCCAACGACCTGCTGCAAGAACTCGACAAGATGGAGTTCTACGTCTACGAGACCGATGAAACCATCAAGGCCAAGCAGCGCCCGATCATCATCATTACTTCCAACAACGAAAAAGAGCTGCCGGACGCCTTCCTGCGTCGCTGCTTCTTCCACTACATCGCCTTCCCCGACCGTGTCACCCTGCAGAAAATCGTCGACGTGCATTACCCGGACATCAAGAAAGACCTGGTCAGCGAAGCCCTGGACGTGTTCTTCGACGTGCGCAAGGTGCCGGGCCTGAAGAAAAAGCCTTCCACTTCCGAACTGGTGGACTGGCTCAAGTTGCTGATGGCCGACAACATCGGCGAAGCAGTCCTGCGCGAGCGCGATCCGACCAAGGCGATTCCGCCGCTGGCCGGTGCTCTGGTCAAGAACGAGCAGGATGTGCAACTGCTCGAGCGCCTGGCGTTCATGAGCCGTCGCGGCACTCGCTGAAACCCTCTTCGTTTAACAAGAGCGAGGGCGATTGCCATGCTGCTCAACCTGTTCAATGAAATGCGCGCGGCCAAGGTGCCCGTGTCGGTGCGCGAATTGCTGGACCTGATCAACGCACTGAAACAGCGGGTGATCTTCGCTGACATGGACGAGTTTTATTACTTGTCCCGGGCAATCCTGGTGAAGGATGAGCGGCATTTCGACAAGTTCGACCGGGCGTTCGCCGCCTACTTCAATGGCCTGGAGAAACTCGACGATCACCTTCAGGCACTGATTCCCGAAGACTGGTTGCGCAAGGAATTCGAGCGCTCGCTGACCGACGAAGAGCGTGCACAGATTCAGTCCCTGGGCGGCCTCGACAAGCTGATCGAAGAATTCAAGAAGCGTCTGGAGGAACAAAAGGAGCGCCATGCCGGCGGCAACAAATGGATCGGCACTGGCGGCACCAGCCCGTTTGGCTCCGGCGGCTTCAACCCCGAAGGTATCCGCGTCGGTGACGCCGGCAAGCGCCAGGGCAAGGCGGTCAAAGTCTGGGACCAGCGCGAGTACAAGAACCTGGACGACCAGGTGGAACTGGGCACTCGCAACATCAAGATCGCCCTGCGCCGCCTGCGCAAGTTCGCCCGTCAGGGGGCGGCCGAAGAGCTGGACATCGATGGCACCATCGACCATACCGCCCGGGATGCCGGTCTGTTGAACATCCAGATGCGCCCGGAACGGCGCAACTCCGTCAAGTTGCTGCTGCTGTTCGACATCGGCGGTTCGATGGATGCCCACGTAAAAATCTGCGAAGAACTGTTCTCGGCCTGCAAGACCGAGTTCAAGCACCTGGAATACTTCTACTTCCACAACTTCATCTACGAGTCGGTGTGGAAGAACAACCTGCGCCGGACCTCGGAGCGTACGTCGACCCACGATCTACTGCACAAGTACGGTGCCGACTACAAAGTGATCTTCATCGGCGACGCGGCCATGGCGCCCTATGAAATCACCCAGGCCGGCGGCAGTGTCGAGCACTGGAATGAAGAAGCGGGCTATGTGTGGATGCAGCGCTTCATGGAGACGTACAAAAAGCTCATCTGGATCAATCCTTACCCCAAGGACACCTGGGGCTATACCGCCTCGACCAATATCGTGCGGGAGCTGGTGGAGGACCGGATGTATCCGCTGACGTTGCGGGGGTTGGAGGAAGGGATGCGGTTTTTGTCCAAGTAGTTTTGGGCGCCTGATCTGGCCTCATCGCGAGCAGGCTCGCTCTCACAGTGGATCTATGTCGTCTACAAGATCCAGTGTGGGAGCGGGCTTGCTCGCGAAGCTCCTAGCTACCTTGAAGACTGCGCAAATACTGGACCTGCTGCCAATGCGCAACCTCCTGCACCACCGGCCGCAACCGCACCTGCGCCCCCGGCAGGCACTGCGCCAGTCGAGCCAATGCCAATGGCGTTAAAGCCCCCAGGCGCGGATAGCCGCCGATGGTTTGCCGGTCGTTGAGCAGCACGATCGGCTGGCCGTCCGGCGGCACCTGCACGGCGCCAAGGGGAATGCCTTCGGAAATCATCGCACTACCCTGATACTCCAACGGCGTGCCCAACAACCGGATGCCCATGCGGTCGGCGCGGCTGTCCAGCGTCCAGGCCGTATTGAACGCATCGAACAGACTCCGTCCACTGAATGCGCCATTCTGCGCCCCGAGGATCAGATCCAGCGGCGCCTGCTGCTGGAAATCCGGAATCCGTGAGTGCGGCATGGGTCGGCACGTCGCCAAGCCGCAATAACTCAGCTGCTCACCGCGGTCCAGCGCCCGCCCCTGTCCGTCCAGGCCACCGAGTTCTTCCCTCACCACCGTCGCCCGACTGCCGAGCACCGCAGGCGCATCGAACCCGCCGGGGGCCGCCAGATAGGCCCTGGCTCCGAGCACCGGTTGGGTCAGCGACAGCACCTGTCCCCTGCGCAGGCTGAAAAATCGCCACGATGCGACCGGCTGGCCATCGATCCGCGCCCCCAGGTCTGCCCCCGCCAGCGCCAACACGCAATCCTCTTCGGCCACCACCGTGAAGCCGCCGAGGGTAATCTCCACCACTGCGGCGTCCAGCGCATTGCCCAGCATCCAGTTGGCCCAACTCATCGACAACCAATCTGCCGCGCCGCCCTGGGTCACGCCCAGATGCCTCACCCCGAAACGGCCGGCATCCTGCAACAGGCACAGCGGGGTGCTGGCCTCGATCGACAGACGGCTCATGACTGGGCCTCCAGCGGTGTGTCATCACCCCCCAGGGCGATGAATTCGGCGTGCTCCACAGGTGAGAAACGCACCGTGTCGCCGGGTTGCATCAGGCTGTAGCCATCACGTTCACGGTCAAACAATCGGGCCGGCGTGCGGCCGATCAGGTTCCAGCCGCCGGGCGATACCACCGGGTAAGCAGCGGTCTGACGCTCGGCGATCCCGACACTGCCCGCCGCCACCCGCTTGCGTGGCGTACCGAGGCGTGGCGCGGCCAGCACTTCGTCCACCAGCCCCATGAAAGCGAACCCCGGTGCAAAACCCAGGGCGAACACCTGGTACTCACGGTCGCTATGGGTGCGGATCACCTGGTCCACCGTCAGACCGCTACGTCGGGACAGCAGCGCCAGCTCCGGCCCGACACTGAGGTCGTACCATACTGGCAGTACATGGCGCTGGCCGGCGGTGCGATCGTCGGGCGACAGGTTATTCAGCGCCTCGTCGATCAATTCCTTCGCCTCGGCCGGGCTCAGCGCCAGCAGATCGTAATGCACCATCAGCGTCGTATAGGACGGCACCAGGTCGATCAGACGCTCGGCGAACACCGCCCGCAGGCGCTCACCGGCGGCGAGCATCCAGGGCATGTTGGCCTCGGCGATTTCATCGAACAGGCGCACCATCAGGCAGTCCACCGCCACCACCTCCACACATGGCTTCATGGTGCGCTCTGCCGATCCAGTGCCTCGCGGATGCGCCGTACGGCAGCCACCGAGCTGGCGTTGTCACCGTGCACGCACAATGTGTTGGCATTCAGGCTCAACTCGCTGCCGTCACTGGCGCTCAGCGCACCGCCACGGGCAATGGTCAGGGCCTGAGCGATGATGACCTCGGCCTCGTGATGCACAGCCCCTGGCAATTGCCGCGAGACCAGATGCCCAGCGCGGTCATAGGCACGGTCGGCGAAGGCTTCAAACCATAGGGTCAGGCCGTATTCATCCCCCAGGGCTTGGGCGGCACTGTTGTCCCGGGTCGCCATCAGCATCAGCGGCAGTTCCCGGTCATAGGCGGCGACCGCCTGGATCACGGCGCGCAGTTGCGCCGGATTGGCCATCATGTCGTTGTACATCGCGCCGTGAGGCTTGACGTAGCTGACCCGACCGCCCTGGGCCCGGCAGGTACCGTCGAGGGCACCGATCTGGTAATGCAGCAGGTCTTGCAGTTCCTGGGCGGTATAGGCCATGGAGCGCCGGCCGAACCCCACCAGATCCTGATAGGCCGGGTGCGCGCCGATCCGCACACCATGGCTCAGGGCCAGGCTGACGGTCTTGCGCATGGTGCTCGGGTCGCCGGCGTGGAAACCGCAGGCGATGTTGGCGCAGTCGATGAAAGGCATCACCTCGGCGTCCAGGCCCATGGTCCAACTGCCGAAGCTTTCGCCGATGTCGCAATTCAATAGCAGGCGGTTCACGTGAACGCTCCTGTAGATTTAAGCAGGGGCCGGTGCCCCACAGATTAACCGTTACTTGGCTTCCAGCTGCTTGCCTTGGGTTTCCGGCAGGCTCAGGGCCGCCAGGATCACCACGCCGTAGGACACCGCCGCGAAAGCACCGATGCCTACGCTCAGTGGCACTTTCTGGCTCAGCAGGCCGATCAACAGTGGGAACAATGCCGCCAGCGCACGGCCGATGTTGTAGCAAAAACCCTGGCCCGAGCCCCTGATGCGCGTGGGAAACAGCTCAGTCAGGAACGAGCCCATGCCGCTGAACATACCGGAAGCGAAGAATCCCAGGGGGAAGCCCAGCCAGAGCATCACATCATTGCTCACCGGCACCTGGGTATACAGCAACACGATGGTGAACGAGCCGATGGCGTAGAGAACGAAGTTCTTCTTGCGCCCCAGGATGTCCGACAGGTACGCGCTGATGACATAGCCGACGTAGGAACCGACGATCACCATCGCCAGGTACCCGCCGGTGCTCAGGACGCTCAAGCCGCGTTCATTCTTGAGAAACGTCGGTAGCCAGGAAGTGATGGCGTAATAGCCCCCCAAGGCGCCAGTGGTCAACAGCGAAGCACGAACGGTGGTAAACAGGATGCCAGGGGCGAAAATCTCGTAGAATTTCGCAGAATTGCTGGACGCTTCACGGGCCTTGGTCTGGTTATAGATTTCCGGATCCTTGACCAGCCGACGAACAAAAATCACGAACACCGCCGGGACGATGCCGAGGATGAACAAGGCACGCCAGGCATCCTCAGGCGGCAACACCGAAAACAGCAGCGCATACAGAATCGCTGTCATGCCCCAGCCCAGCGCCCAACCCGACTGCACCATGCCTACCGCCTTGCCGCGATCCTTGGCCCGGATCACCTCCCCCATCAATACCGCGCCGGCCGTCCATTCGCCGCCGAAGCCGAAGCCCATCAGCGTACGGGCGATCAGCAGTTGCTCATAGCTCTGGGCGAATCCACACAGGAAAGTGAAGAAGGCGAACCACAACACCGTCAGCTGCAGGGTGCGCACCCGACCGATACGGTCCGACAGAATGCCCGCCACCCAGCCGCCAATGGCTGAGGCAATCAGGGTACTGGTGTGGATCAGCCCGGCCTGACCGGTGGTGATACCCCACATCGCGATCAGAGTCGGCACCACGAAACTGAGCATCTGTGTATCCATGCCGTCCAGGGCGTAGCCGATCTTGCAGCTCCAGAATGTGCGGCGCTCCTGCTGGTTGATGTCGCGATACCAGTCGAACGGGCCGGAGCGGGCCTGGGTTTTGGGGACGCCGAGGGTGTCGGGTGCACTCATGGTGGTTCTCCACGGTTTTATTGTTATCGGGCCTCGACGATGCAAAGCGCAGAGACCGGTTCCCCCGATTCTTGAGCGCGCGCGCCGTCGCGTCCAACGAGTAAATCCCTGGCCGGGTCATAAGAAAAATTTGATGGGTCAGGATGACGGGTCTGGCTGGGCCCTTGTGGCGAGGGGATTTATCCCCGTTGGGGCGCGAAGCGGCCCCTGCAGGGCCACCACAGTGTGTCAGGCAGGATCATTTCCATTGCTGCACAGGGGGCCGCTTCGCAGCCCAGCGGGGATAAATCCCCTCGCCACATCAGAGCCCGCGCAGGTCGCGCTCTTCGATCGGTCGGCTCTGGCGCAGGCGCTTGCCGCCCAGCACCACCCAGTCGATCAGACGGAACAGGCATTCCAGGCCGAACGACAGCAGCATGGCCCCGCCAATGCCCCAGATCATGGCCTCTGGGGTCAGCAGGATCTGGTAGCTGTAACCGTTCCAGGTTTCCTTGCGGATCTCCGGATCAGCGGCCAACGCTACTTGCAGCAAACGGATGTACCACGGCCCTTGCATCGCCTGGAATTGCTTGTCCAACGCCTGCTGGCGCACCAGCAAGGTGTTCAGGCTGTCGGCATCGCTGCGAAAGATCGGGTCTTCGCTGGCACGGTAATGGGCCACCAGCGCCTGCATGTCGCCTTTGAAAAACTGGTTGGCGGTGTCCTGGAAGCCGCGCAGGCCGGTCTGCGCCTCGATCAGGTGCGCCTCGACCCGCTTGGCGTAATCGTTGACGAAACCCGGTACCTGCACGCCCACCAGCAGGCCCACCGCAAACAACACAAGCCGTAGATAACTGAGCAACATAACGTGACGTCCTTATTCGGTGCGGCCCTGGCTGACGCATTCGCCGCGTCGCCACAGGCTCCATTGGCCCGGTTCGTAGCGGGTCCAGGTTTCGTTTTCGGTCAGGGGCTCGGTGGCGATCACCGTGACCACATCGTCGGGCGTGGTTTCGGCCTGGAAATCCACGATCACGTCCACGTCCTTGAGCCGCGCCGGGCCAAACGGCGCACGACGGGTGATCTGGGCCAGTTTGGTCGAGCAATAGCAGAACAGCCAGTCGCCATCGCTGAGCAGGCAATTGAATACGCCCTTGCTGCGGTATTCGGCGCAGGCCTGGATAAGTGACGGCAGCAACTGTTCCACCTCCACCGGTTCCGGAAAGGCCTGGCGCACGCGGTTGAGCAGATCGCAGAACGCCGCTTCGCTATCGGTATCGCCCACCGGACGGTAGAAGCGGGTTGGAGGCTGGAAGTCGGCAAGCTGGCCGTTATGGGCGAAACACCAGTTGCGGCCCCACAATTCGCGCACGAACGGATGGGTGTTGGACAGACAGACCTTGCCGACGTTGGCCTGGCGGATGTGCCCGATCACCACTTCGCTCTTGATCGGATAACGCTGCACCAGGTTCGCCACTTCCGACTCGCTGCTGGCCGCCGGGTCCTGGAAAAGGCGCAGGCCACGGCCCTCATAAAACGCGATGCCCCAGCCGTCCCGGTGCGGGCCGGTCCTGCCACCGCGCTGCATCAGCCCGGTGAAGCTGAACACGATGTCGGTCGGCACATTGGCACTCATGCCCAATAACTCACACATGCTCGAACTCTCGCTTGAAGGCAGGCCTGTTTACAGACGCGGTTCGATACGCGAACGCTGGGGGTTGCTGGGCACCGGCGGTCGACCGTAGCGATCGTCGCCGGCCACACCGAAGGGCGGCTCATCCTGCGCGTCATCGGCGGCGGCAGCGGCTTTCGCGGCAGCGTCGCGCTCCTTGCGGGCATTGGCTGCACGCTCGATGGGCAAGCGGATCAGCACGACGATCAGGTAGAGGCCAAAGGCGATCATGCCGTACATGAACAGATCGGACACCGCCCGCCAGGCGTTGTTGCCGACCTTGAACAAGACGTCCAGGGCAACGATGGCCAGGGCCGGAGCAACCTTTGCCTTCACCGGGTCGACAATGGTGGGGCTGAACAGCAACACGGCCATCAGCAGCCGCAACGGCTCGCGCAACCAACGCCACATCCAGCGCGTCATGCGCATCCATACCAGCAGGCAGCCCAGCGCGGCGAAGGCGTAGAGGCCCCAGGCAATCAGATAGTCGTTCTCGGTCATGGTGTCCATGGCAAGGCAGGCAAATAGACGCTTATAGTAACGGCTTTTCGCTCTTCAGGCTGCCCCGGCGTCTGCCCGGTGACCTTTGTGGACAGTTCGACCGACCCACAGAACTAAACGCAACGTCCACCTGTCCTTTTTCGTACAACGTTCGAGAGTCTTTCATGCCCTTATCCGCCCACGTTTCCAACGCCCCGATGGCCCGCAGGGATATCGGTGTCGATCCGTACGCCTGGCTGCAGGAGCGCGACACCGAGGCCGTGCTCGATTACCTCAAGGCTGAAAACAGCTACCAGGAGGCGCAACTCGCCGACCAGGCCGAACTGCGCGAAACCCTGTTCCAGGAAATCAAGGGCCGGATCCTCGAGACCGACCTGTCCCTGCCCTCACCCTGGGGCCCGTATTTGTATTACACCCGTACCACGGCCGGTGACGAATACCCGCGCCACTACCGTTGCCCACGTCCGGCCGACGACAGCCTGACGGTGGACGAGAGCCGCGAGCAATTGCTGCTGGACCCCAACGAACTGGCCGGTGGCGGGTTCTTTTCCCTGGGGGCTTTCAGCATCAGCCCCGATCATCAGCGCCTGGCCTACAGCCAGGACACCTCGGGCGATGAGATCTACACCCTGTTCGTGAAGGAATTGTCCAACGGCAAGGTCAGCGAACTGTCTTTCGAAAACTGCGATGGCAGCATGACCTGGGCCAATGACAGCCTGACACTGTTTTTCGGCGAGCTGGACGACACCCATCGCCCTCACAAGCTCTGGCGCTATCGGCTCGATGGCACCGCCGCCGAGCAAGTGTTCCATGAACCGGACGGACGCTTTTTCCTGCATTGCTACCGCTCCAGTTCCGAACGCCAGCTGATTCTGTCCCTGGGCAGCAAGACTACCAGTGAAGTCTGGGTACTCGACGCGACGCAACCCCAGCAGCCGTTCACCTGCCTGGCGCCCCGGGTGGAAAACCATGAATACGACGTCGACCACGGCCTGCTCGATGGACAATGGACCTGGCTGATCCGCAGCAACCGCGATGGGATCAATTTCGCCCTGTACCAGGCCCCTGACACCGGCGTGGCGCCGGTCGAAGCCGACTGGCAGAACCTGATCCCCCACAGCGACACGGTCATGATCGACGGTCTGAGCCTGAACGCGGGCGCCATGACCCTGAGCCTGCGCGAAGGTGGCCTGCCCATCATTGAAGTTCACCCACAGGGTCTGCCCGCGTATCGGGTGCAGTTACCCGACGCGGCCTACAGCCTGCACGTGCAGAACAGCCTGGAATTCTCCAGCGACCGCACCCGCCTGCGCTATGAAGCCTTGAACCGTCCGGCGCAGATTCGCCAGTTGGACCTGGCCAGCGGGGAGCAGATCGTACTCAAGCAAACCCCTGTACTGGGCCCGTTCGACGCCGATGCCTACGTCAGCCAACGGCTCTGGGCAACGGCCCCGGACGGCACGCAAGTGCCCATCAGCCTGGTGATCAAGCGCGAAGCCCTCGGCCAGCCGGTGCCGCTGTACCTGTATGGCTACGGCGCCTATGGCGAAAGCCTCGACCCGTGGTTTTCCCATGCACGACTGAGCCTGCTCGACCGGGGCGTGGCGTTTGCCATTGCCCATGTACGCGGAGGCGGCGAGCTGGGAGAAGCCTGGTATCGCGCCGGCAAGCAAGCGCACAAGCACAACACCTTCAGCGACTTCATCGCGTGTGCCGAGCACCTGATCGCCAACGGGCTGACCACCGCCGACCAGTTGGCAATCAGTGGTAGCAGCGCCGGTGGACTGCTGATCGGCGCGGTGCTCAACCAACGCCCGGAATTGTTCAAGGTCGCCATCGCCGAAGTGCCGTTCGTCGATGTGCTCAACACGATGCTCGACCCGGATTTGCCATTGACCGTCACCGAATACGACGAATGGGGCAACCCCGAGGATCCTCAGGTCTATGATCGGATCAAGGCCTACGCCCCGTACGAAAACGTCAGTGCCCAGGCTTATCCCGCGATGTTGGTCATCGCCGGATACAACGACAGCCGTGTGCAATATTGGGAAGCAGCCAAGTGGGTGGCGAAATTGCGGGCCACCAAGACCGACGACAATCCGTTGCTGCTCAAGACCGAACTGGGCGCAGGCCACGGTGGAATGAGCGGACGTTACCAGGGGTTGCGTGACGTAGCGCTCGAATATGCGTTTGTGTTGAAGATTCTGGGGCGGGGGTGAGGAACTTCGCACGGCTTACGAGTCTTAAACTCACGCCGCCCCGCCAGTGACATGATCCCCTGTGGGAGCGAGCCTGCTCGCGATGAGACTCGATCAGCCAGCTTCATGGTTGACTGACACACCGTCATCGCGAGCAGGCTCGCTCCCACAAAGGGCAGTCGCCGGCCTGACAATCAACCCAAAACCGCAACAGACACAAGAAAAAGACCGTGACGACATGCCAGAACCCACCTTACTGAACAACGAAATTCGCGAATGGTTGATGGACTGCGGTCTGTTCGACCCGTTGCTGCCTGTCGACTTTGCCGCGGCGTCGGGTTACTTCAGCATCAGTACCATCGCCCAGGGCGAAGCGATTTTCCGCGAGGGCGATGCCGGCAGCTTCATGTGCATCATCCACACCGGCCAGGTGGCCGTGCAGAAAATCGGCCCAGACGGCCAACCCGTGACCATCGCCACCCTGCGCAGCGGCCGGGCATTCGGCGAAATGGCCGTGCTGGACGGCGAACGGCGCTCGGCCACTTGCATCGCGGCCAGCGATTGCCAATTGCTGAACCTGGGCAAGGACTCCCTGGAAAAAATGATCAACGACGCCCCCAAGGTGGCCGCAAAAATCATCCGCGCCCTCGCTGTATCCCTGTCCAAGCGCCTGCGAATGGCGGATGGGCAGTTGCTGTCGCAGCAGGTGTGACCGCGAGTCTGTGGCACCGCAGGCCATTGTGGGAGCGAGCCTGCTCGCGATAGCGGTGGGTCAAGTTACATCGATGCTGGATGGGCCGCCGTAATCGCGAGCAAGCTTTGCTCCCACAGGCTCGCTCCCACAGGTTTTTTTCACCCACCTTGCTTCATCCGCCGGGCGACTTGATCTTCGGCGCTATCGGCTCCATCCCCGGTATCGGCTGATCCTTGGGCGGCCTCGGCATTTCGATCGGTGGCAGTAAGGGCGGTCCGGCGCTTCCGGGTCCGGCCTTGGGCACGCCGCCGGGAGTGATGGGTGGATAAGGCATGGGGGTAGCGGTGCCGGGCGAACCGGGGATGCTCGGTGGGCTCACTGGAATCGTCGGCTGCTGGGCCTGCGCGTCACTTATCGAGAGCGCCGCCAAGGCAATGGCCGTTACAATGATGCACTTCATCAATGGCTCCGTGGCTACTGTCACCTTCAGGCTAGTCCCAACTGCGCCGATCCGCCCTTCTCATGAGACTTCCATGAAACGTTTCGTTCTGCTCGATACCACGCCCATTCCCGACAACGGCGGCGCCCTGTGCCTGTTCGAATACGGTGAAGACTTCGTCATCAAGATCCAGGGCGGTGACGGCGGGCAGTTGATGAACACGCGCATGCACGGTTCCGAGGATGCCCTGGCCGAGATCCCCTGCCGCAAAGTCGCCGGCCGGCCGGGCTCGCGCGTGTTGATCGGCGGCCTTGGCATGGGCTTCACCCTCGCCTCGGCCCTCAAGCATCTGGGCAAGAACGCTGAGGTGGTGGTGGCCGAGCTGGTACCCGGCGTGGTGGAGTGGAATCGTGGCCCCCTCGGTGAAAAGGCCGGCCGGCCCCTGTCGGACCCGCGCACCGTGATCCGCATGGAAGATGTGGCCAAGGTACTCCAGAGCGAGCCCCAGGGTTTCGACGCGATCATGCTGGATGTCGACAACGGCCCCGAAGGTCTGACCCAGGAAGCCAATAGTTGGCTGTACTCGGCCGCTGGCCTGGTCGCCTGCGCCAGGGCACTGCGGCCCAAGGGGGTGTTGGCGGTCTGGTCGGCCAGTGCCGATCGACAGTTTTCGGCCAAGCTGAAAAAAGCCGGTTTCAAAGCCGAAGAGGTGCAAGTGTTCGCCCATGGCAACAAAGGCACCCGTCACACCATCTGGATTGCCGAGAAGCTCAAGGGCTGAGCTAAACTTCGTTCAACCGTCATCAGTCTTTATCTGCAAGGTGAATCCATGAGTTCGTCAACGCCGCCGTCCAACACCTCCAAGCTGGACCGGATCCTCGCCAACGCCCAGCGCGACCGGGAGATGGGCTATCGCGACAAGGCCCTGAAAATGTACCCCCACGTGTGTGGCCGCTGCGCCCGTGAGTTCTCCGGCAAGCGCCTGAGCGAACTGACCGTCCACCATCGCGACCACAACCACGACAACAACCCACAGGACGGTTCCAACTGGGAACTGCTGTGCCTGTATTGCCACGACAACGAACATTCGCGCTACACCGACCAGCAATATTTCGGCGACGGCTCCCTGAGCACGCCGAAAATCGCCAAGGCGACGCACAACCCGTTTGCGGCGCTGGCTGGGTTGATGAAGAAAGACGAGTAGCCGGCAAGGCACTGAGCCATCTGCAGGGTCTGGCAGACCCTCTTCGCGAGCAAGCCCGCTCCCACAGGGGACACATTCCACTGTGGGAGCGGGCTTGCTCGCGAAAGCGGTCCGACATCCGCCGCCAATCTCGAACCTGCCGCCCTCTCCCCATTCCCCGTATAATCGCGCCTTTTCCCCAAAGGCACTCCGCCCGTGGCCAACAAACGCTACAGCTGCATCGGTCTGTTCAACCCCAAGTCACCGGAAAACGTCGGCTCGGTCATGCGTGCCGCCGGCTGCTACAGCGTGGCGTCGGTGTTCTACACCGGCAAGCGCTATGAACGCGCCGCCGACTTCGTCACCGACACCAAGAAAGTCCACTACGACATCCCGCTGATCGGCATCGACGACTTGAAAAAAATCCTGCCCCTGGGCTGCGTGCCAGTGGCCGTGGAGTTGGTGGAGGGCGCCCGTCCCCTGCCTGAATACACTCACCCGGACCGGGCGTTGTATATCTTCGGCCCCGAAGACGGCTCGCTGGATAAAGACATCCGCGACTGGTGCGAAGACGTGATCTACATACCCACCAACGGCTGCATGAACCTGGCCGCCACCGTCAACGTCGTGCTGTATGACCGCATGGCCAAAGGCAACAACACCCGCTCGGGCCCGCAATTCCGCTGACCGGTGTGAAATTCCATTGAACGACGGATTCGCTCTGGCAGTCAGTTTTATACACATTCCCACACTGGAGACAGACCATGAGCGTTAACAATCCGTTCGAGCCGATCGAGACCACCCCTTTCCAGTCCCACCCCGTGCAGAACGTACACGGCTGGGAGCGTGCTGGCTCGCTGGCCGGCGGTGTGCTGATGATGGGCAAGGGCTTGCGTCGTGGCGGCATCATCGGTCTGGCTCAACTGGCCATTGGCGGCATGGCGCTGGCGCGGGGTATTACCGGGCACTGCTCGGCAAAGACCCTTTTGGAGAAAAATCGTCAGAACCTGCGCAATGCTCGGGCAAGAATCGAGCAGGCCGGTGATGAACTGACCCGCATGAAGGCCAACGCCGAAGCGGCGACTGGCACGGCTACGGTGACGGGAAATGATTCGCTGGTTTCGCCGAAAGCCGGGCTCTGATGGTTTGCGTTTGGGCTGATGGCCTCATCGCGAGCAGACTCGCTCTCACATGGGGGCTGTGTTGACACATTATCTGCGTTCGACTCGGTCAGTGTGGGAGCGAGCCTGCTCGCGATGACGGTGGATACCAAGGAATTCGTGCAGCTTAGTGAGAGCATTCTGGATGGGCCCTCGATGGTCGCATCGCCCCCCTCAACACATCATCGAGCGAACACTTGTTGCGGTTTTTCAAGCGGATTTCCCGGTCCAGCTCCTGCAGCAACACGGCCTTGGCCACCGCAGCCGGGCTGAAATACTGCCGACATGGAGGCTCCCCGGTGATGCAACGCCCGGCGGTTCAGCCGGCGCGAAAAATCAGATGGTCTTCCCAGTATTCCTCGGCCACGCTGCCTTCGGCCAACATGCGCCCGGACTGAGAAATGCGTTCATGGTGCACGGCGTCGCGGTCACCGCAAACCAGGTGATGCCACAACGGCAGATCCTTGCCCTCGCTGACCAGGCGATAACCGCAGGTCGGCGGCAGCCACTTGAATTCATCGGCCTTGCCCGGCGTGAGTTGAATGCAATCAGGAACAAATTCACGGCGGTTGGGGTAGTTCGTGCACTGGCAGGTCTTCAGATCCAGCAGTTTGCAGGCGATGCGCGTGTAGTAGACGCTGTTGTCGTCTTCATCTTCGAGCTTTTGCAGGCAGCACAGGCCACAGCCGTCGCACAGCGATTCCCACTCCTGCGCATCGAGCTGATCGAGGGTCTTGCGTATCCAGAAGGGTTCGACTTTGGCGGCCATGGTTCGAGCATCGACATCAAGTGGTGAAAAGGCCGACAGTCTAGTGCCGGGGCCTCGCCAGGCCAAGCATTGGCGACTGTCGGTAGGCCGGGACTTGTCAGGCCGTGCGTCGGGAAGTAGGTTTCGTCATTCCCCTTCCCGAACCCCGTCAGGTAATCCCCATGAGCGCCAATCCTCGCATTGCCGATTACACCATCCATCCTCAATTCATCGAGCGCTGGTCCCCCCGCGCCTTTACCGGCGAGCCGATCGCCGAAGAAACCCTGCTGGGCTTTTTCGAGGCGGCACGTTGGGCGCCGTCGGCCTATAACTCGCAACCGTGGCGCTTCCTCTTTGCACGTCGCGACACACCGAACTGGGAACGTTTCCTGGGCCTGCTCAATGAATTCAACCGTGGCTGGGCCCAGCATGCCTCGGCGCTGGTCATCGTTGCGTCAAAAACCACCTTTGCCGTCCCTGGCGCCAGCGAAGAAACCCCGGCGCTGTGCCACACCTTCGACACGGGCGCAGCCTGGGGCCACCTGGCGCTGCAAGCCAGCCTCAGTGGCTGGCACACCCACGGCATGGCCGGCTTCGACCACGAACTGACCCGCCAGGAATTGAAGATTCCCGAAGGCTACGCGCTGCACGCGGCGGTGGCGATCGGCAAGCTGGGGGACAAATCCACCCTGGCCGAATACCTCCAGGCCCGCGAGACGCCAAGCCCGCGCCGGCCACTGAGCGAGCTGGTGGCCGAAGGCGATTTCACCCTCTGACCCTGCGTAGTCCGAACTGTGGGAGCGAGCCTGCTCGCGATAGCATCAGACCAGCCAGCACGGTGGTGACTGATGCACCGCCATCGCGAGCAGGCTCGCTCCCACAATGGGATCTGTGGCGTGCGCAAACTCTGTGGCATCCCCACAATGTGTCGGGGGGGCGTCAGTACCCCCGGGCGAAATCCACTTCCCCGCGCAGAGCTTCGCCCGCCTGGTAAGCCCGCAGGTTCTCCAGAAATAACTGCGCCATCATCGGTGGCGAGGTCGGAGCCGAACTGTGGCCAGTCAACAACAGGCCCCAGGCCGTCCAGAACGGGTGACGCTGCGGCAGCGGTTCCTGGCGGCAAACGTCGATCACCGCACCGGCCAGGTGCCCCTCCTTCAAGGCATGCACCAGGTCCGCGTCCACCACGGCCACCCCGCGTCCGGCATTGATGAACAGTCCGGTAGGCTTGAATTGCTTGAACAGCGCCGCGTCATACACATCATGGGTCTGGGGCGTGTTGGGCAGCAGGTTGATGACATAGTCCACCTCGCCCACCAGGCGCGGCAGGTCCTTCATCGTGCCGACTTCGACAAAAGGCGCCAACTCCCGAGCCTCGCTGGCAATGCCATAGAGCTGCACACCAAACGGTACGAGGAACTTTGCCACGCACTGGCCGATATCACCGGTCCCGACGATCAACACCTTGCGACCCGCCAGGCCCTGCCCTTGGCGATTGTCCCACTTGCGCTCCACCTGGCTGACCAGACGCGCCAGCACCTCGCGTTCGTGGCCGAGCATATAGGTCAGCACGTACTCGGCCATCAGTTGGCCGAAGATCCCCACGGCGCGGGTCAGGCGGTAGTCCCGGGTCAGGCCCTCGGCCAGCAACGGCGTAATGCCCGCCCAGGTTGACTGCAGCCAGCGGGGTCGATGGCCCTGGCGCAGCAGGGTCGCCAGCAGATCGGGTTGGCCGAGCCAGACCGGGCAGTCGGTGGCCAGGCGCGACAGTTCGGCGGAGTCACCGCTGGTCAGGACTTCGATATCGGGTGCAGCCTGACGCAGCAACTGGGCGTACACCGCGTGGTCGTGTTCGGCAATCAGAACGCGCATGAATCAAACCTTTCAAAAACAGTGCAAACGACCGCCGACAGAGTGTCGCGCCATCCATGCGGCGAACGTCAAAAAAATCCAATGTGTTTCAAGAGGCCCCAGGACGGGCGCCTCAGGAGCGCGTCAGACCGGATCGTTGCGTCGCAGCAACTCTTCTGGCAGATGCTCGATGTACTCGTCTTCAGCCGGTGGCATCTGCAGGTGATACCCCTGGGTATCGAGGTTTTCCAGCACCTTGTTGATGTCCTCCCGGGACAACTGCCGCTCGGGGCTCAGCACCAGGTCGAACACGTGGGTCGCTTTGCCGAAGGCAGCCAGCAAGGGCTCGGGTACACGCGCCAGCGCATCGCTCTTGAGCACATACAGGTACATCTCGTTCTTCTTCGAGCTGCGGTAAATGGAGCAGATTCGTTTCAAGGCTGTTCTCCGGCAGTGGCCAGGCTGTCCAGCAGCGCCTGGCCCATCAATTCGCGGCGCCAGCCACGCAGCGAATCGGGTAATTGGTAAGGCCCCTCGGGGAAGCCGCTCTTGATCAGCGCTTCGAGGGTTTTCTTGCGCAGCATCAGCTCCGGGGCAATTCCCAGCCGTTCGGCTTCAGCCTGCCCCAGCGCCCGCAGACGCTTGACCAGCGCCGAGGCCTCGATCGGCAACGGCTCGGGTACGGCCGGCGGCCACTGCTCGGGCGGCACACTGGCGGCACGTTGGATGAGGTTCAGCAGGAATTCGCCATCCTGACGCACGGTGCGCGGATGCATGTCTTCGATTTTTGCCAGCGCACCGAGGTTATCCGGCTGCGTACGGGCAAGGGGCCACAGCGAATGTTCGCGAATGATGCGATTGCGCGGCAGATCCCGAGCCCGCGCTTCCCGCTCACGCCAGGCACACAGCTCGCGCAGCACGGCCAATTGCGCCCGGGACAGTTTCCAGGCCAGCTTGGCTTCGCGATAGACCTCGTAGGGATCGACTTCGCGGCGCAGGTTAGCAACCAGCTCGGCGCCGTCCTCCAGGACCCAGGCGTATTTCTCGTCGGAGAGCCTGGGGCGTAGTTGTACGAAAACTTCCGCCAAGTGCACGGCATCTTCAGCCGCGTAGCTGATCTGCGTCTCGGACAGTGGCCGCTGCAGCCAATCGGAACGGGTCTCCCCCTTGGGCAACTCGATGCCCAGTACGTCCTGCACCAGCCGCGAATACCCCATGGAGAAGCCCAGGTTCAGATAGGCGGCGGCCAGTTGGGTATCGAACAACGGCGCGGGCAGGCTGCCCGTCAGGCGCAGCAGCACTTCGAGGTCTTCGCTGCAGGCATGCAACACCTTGAGCACTGCCGGGCTTTCCAGCAATGCCGCCAGGGGCTGCCAGTTATCGATGGTCAAGGGATCGATCAGGTAGGCACGCGTGCCATCGCCGATCTGCAGGAGACCGGCGATAGGGTAAAAGGTGTCGACCCGCATGAATTCGGTGTCTAGAGCGACGAAGGGCAACTGTTGCCATTCGGCGCAAAACCGATCGAGGCTATCGTTGTCGCGAATCCAGTGAATATCGATGGCCACACGGCTCTCCCTTGAAGAATGGCGCGCAGTATATATCGCCGTCAGCGATTGCGAGCATCCATAGAGCAAGAGCCTGAGAGAAATCGCCTTCGCAACGGCAAGAATAGTCCTACATTCGGATTTATCGCACGACAGGTGATGCCGCGTGCGACTCACAGGATCAGTTTGATGAAGAACAGAACGATCCTGCGAGAAATAATGTCATTGGCGAGCCAGCACACCGTCGATCACGGCGCCGCGACAGTTGGCGAACATGTCCAGGTCCGGGTTGTAGACCTGACTGCTGACTTCCAGCAACCCGAGCATCGAGTGGAACAGGTTGTCCTGGGTCAGAGGCTTGTCCCGACTCAGTTGCAGGCAGTGGGTGTCGACCGAAAAGGACTTCTGATAGCTATCGGAGAACCAGGCAAGCATCGCCACGTGTTTCTGCTGCTCCGGGGCCAGCATGTAGGGCGTGCCATGAAGAAACAGGTTGTATTCGCCCAGGGACTCGCCATGGTCCGACAGATACAACATTGCCGTGTCGACCTTATCCTGATTGGCCCGCAGCAGGTCGATCAGGGTCGATAGCACATGATCGGTGTACACCAGCGTGTTGTCGTAACCGTTGACGATGCTTTCGCGACTGCAATTGTTCAACGCGTTGCTTTCGCATACCGGAGTGAAATGCTCGTATTCCTTGGGGTAGCGCTTGAAGTATTCCGGTCCGTGGCTCCCCATCTGGTGCAATACCAGCACCGTGTCCTTGTCCAGCGTATCGATGAAATGCTGCAATCCCTGCAACAGGATCTCGTCGCGACATTCACTGTTGGCACACAGGTCCGGGTCCTTGAGATTGCTCACGTCCTGCACGGTCACCCGGTCGCAGGTGCCCTTGCAGCCGGACTGGTTGTCCCGCCAGATCACTTCCAGGCCCGCACGCTTGAGAACGTCCAGCAAGCCCTCTTCGTTCCTCGCCTTGCTGGCGTCATAGCCCTTGCGTCCCATGTTGGAAAACATGCACGGCACTGACACGGCGGTTTCGGTACCGCAGGAATGCACATCGGTAAAGGCGATCAGGCCCGCCTCATGGTTCAGTTTCGGCGTGGTGTCGCGGTTATAGCCAAGGATGCCGAAGTTCTCGGCGCGGGCGCTTTCACCCACCACCAGTACTGTCAGGGATTTGCGGGCGTGGGTTTGCCAGGCCGGGTTACGACTCGCATCCTCCCCCAGCTTGATGAACGGCTGTTCGGCGGAAGCGACCTGCTCGTGCAAGTACCCGAACGCCGCGCCGATGTAGTTGCTTGGCACGAGCATCAGGCGCAACTCGTGATGATTGCGAAACAACGACGACAGCCCCTGATAGTTGGCCAGGGCAACCACACCGATGATCGCCGCCGACGCCACGCCGACGATCAACTTGCTTAACAACTCTCTGGGCCACCGGCGATATTCGACAGGTGTCTTCAACAATAACCAGGACGGCACTACGCCCAGCAGCCCCAAGTAGGCAAACAACTTAAATGACAATAGATCGCGAACTTCCGTAGCGTTGGTTTCCGCGAAGTTGCGAAACATGCCAGCATCCATCAGCACGCCGTATTGGGCCATGAAATAGGTGACACCGGCGCTGATTAAAAACAGCGATACCAGCAAGGGCTTGAGCAGTGGACGGAACGCCACGAAGGTCAGCACGAGGTTGAAAGCCCCGAGAATCATCGCGCCGAATGCCAGGCATACCAGCACACCCCGACCATCGGCCGCCGTGATGGTCAGCAGGTGTTCCCACAAAACAATATTGAAGGCAACTAACAAGAAGGCACTGGCGATCAGCGTCACCCACTCGGGGCGCACGGCTTTAATAGGCAGCATGATGATTGACGGTTTCCTGAAAGTTGCTTTTCGAAAATAATTGCCGGAATAAAGTGTGAAAAACTCGTTTTCACGGCAACCTGAACTTTAGGTAAGCCACCATCAATTTTTCGTGAAAAAGTTGCTACTAAATTATTTTTTAAGCGATACACCCCAGGCGCCTGGTCGACAACCGAACCAGGTCCCGACCGCTATCGTGCCTGTCGTATTCCCTACATTATCTGTCCCGTTCCCGACCGTGAAACCGCCTGCGCGGCATTCACTTGGGACCATCGTTCCGTTAG
Source organism: Pseudomonas sp. AF32 (assembly GCF_022342325.2). Taxonomy (NCBI): domain Bacteria; kingdom Pseudomonadati; phylum Pseudomonadota; class Gammaproteobacteria; order Pseudomonadales; family Pseudomonadaceae; genus Pseudomonas; species Pseudomonas sp. AF32. The sequence continues at coordinate 49,482 of NZ_RQJK02000029.1, forward strand.
GATCACCGATCTGGTTTGCGCAAGATCCGCGCAAGGAGCACAGCGAGAAGCAATGGATGCTGAACAGTAACGCCCTCAGAAAGCTCGATATGCAGGACCTCATGGTGTTCAGCGCCGTGTACGAGCAAAGCAGTGTCACCGGCGTGTCCGAAGCACTCTGTGTCAGTCAGTCAACGGTCAGCTACTGCCTGAAGAAACTGCGGACCTGTTTCAAGGACGAACTGTTCATCAATACTCGCAGCGGCATGCGTCCTACCTATAAAGCCGTAGGCATGTACGACCATGTGCGCACCATCCTGCAAAGCATCAATTCATGTCACGCCGGTACGAGCGGCTCGCCGCCAGACGGTCTGGCTGCATCAACAGATGCTCCAGGCTTGCACCGGACGTGACGACAGCGCGTCAGTTGTCGATGACGGCCTTCGCGTAAGGTATCCGGTCCAAGTCGACGATCTCTACGCTGCACTGCACGTTGAGGCCAGTCGGCCATGGGCCCAGCTCCCGGACCACGACGAGCAGGCTGTCCGCCAATTGCTTCTTTATCTCTGGAGAGCGGCCGCTCAGCAAGGACAGTTTCACGTGTACAAATCCCCGCTCGCCCAAACCGGTACCAACCCGGAAGTGCTCGAGCTTCGTGGCTCGGCTCTTGATGTCCGACTCGGCTGCGAACTGACCGGAGGCGACCAGTGCGTTGTTCAAGCGCAGCAACGCCACATCGGCATTCAGCTCGGGCAGGTTGGCGGTGTACTCAAGGTGCAGGTGAGGCATGTGTTCGACTCCGGTTCGAAAAGGGGCGGTGTGAATTCCAGTCGACGCCACCATACCCCGACTTAATTCTCAAGCACAGAACACTTTGGCGGGATCGAGCGAGAGTGGGAGCAAGGCTTGCCCGCGATGGGGTTAGCGCGTCTGCCCGGGAACCTGGTTGGCTTCATCGCGAACATACCTTGCTCCCGCACCCACAGCCTCGGCGTCCCCCATGAACGCCTCCAGCCGGGAGCGCAGCCAGCGTTCAGCCGGGTCATTGTCGACATGGCTCAGCCAGACCATGGACAAATCCAGGGTCGGGGTCTTGAAGGGAAAGGGTTCGTTGAACAGCTGACCCGAGGCGGCCATTGCGACGGCCGTATAGTCCGGCAGGCTGGCGATCATATCGGTACCGGCCAGCAATGCCGGCAACGCGCTGTATTGCGGCACCGATAGGACGACGTGCCGCTTGCGTCCGATCTCGGCCAGCCATTCATCAGCGAGACCGGCAACGTTGGCGGTATGGGAAACCAGCACGTGAGGCCGTGAACAGTATTCGTCCAGCGTCAGGGGCGTATCCGACACATCGGCGCGCAATACCCGAGGCTGAATCTGTCGCAACAGTTTTCGCTTGGCGTTGGCCGGCAGACCCCGAGTCTGGCTGATGCCCACGGTAATGTCGCCCGACGCCAGCAAATCCGGGATTCGCCAATAATCGACATGCTGGACCACGAACACCACCTGCGGCGCTTCGTGCCGCAGGTTGCGCAACAACGGCGGCAACAGGCCGAACTCGACATCATCCGACAGGCCGATGCGGAAGGTCATGCTACTGCTGGCGGGATCGAAATCATGGGTCAGGCTCAGCGCTGCCGAGAGTGAATCCAGCGCCGGCGACAGATGCTGGAAGATCTCCTCGGCGCGGGCCGTGGGCTCCATGCGATGGCCGATACGAATGAACAATGGATCATTGAACCGCGCACGCATCCGATTGAGGGCCGAACTGATGGCCGGCTGGCCGAGAAACAGTTTTTCCGCCGCCCGGGTCACGTTGCGCTCAAGCATGAGTGTTTCGAAAACCACCATCAGATTGATATCGGCCTTGCGCAATTCGTTACGGTTCATCCGTCGCCCCCCTGATGCTGTCATCAATGGCAATATCTCATAACCCTTGGAAACGTATTTGCGATAGCGAAAATTTTCATCTTGGCTAGTCTTTCGACGTCATGTTCAAAACATGTCTTGAACAAGTAAATCGCAGGGAGCGAACCGATGTATTTTGAAATCTACAGACAGACCCGAGGTACCCCGAGCAGCGGCAAAGGCCAATGGCGCTGGCGCTTGAGGGCCGGCAACCACGAAACGATCGCCAGCGGCGAATCCTATGTGAACAAGGCAGACTGCCTTCACGTCATCGGGTTGATCAAGAATGTGCAGGGCGAGACGCCTGTGAAGGAAATCTGACGCAGCGTTACGCCGACGTCCTACTAGCTGCTCCGCCGGGCTCCACGCCTGGCGAACAACTTTTTTACGGCCTTCTCCAGTCCAAAGCGAGCCCCCTCGATGACCAGGCACTCACCCATCAACCTCATCCAGAAATACGCCCTGTTCCAGGATCAGTGGGCACCGAAAGTCGTGGCTGAAATGAACGACTACCAATTCAAGGTCGCCCGACTTGAAGGCGATTTCATCTGGCACTCCCATGCCGACACCGATGAAACCTTCATCGTGCTGGAGGGGGAGCTTCGTATCGATTTTCGCGACGGCTCGGTGACACTGGGCGCAGGCGAAATGTATGTGGTCAAGAAAGGCGTCGAGCACCGGCCCAGCGCCGCTCGGGAAGTGAAGGTGTTGCTGATCGAACCTCGCGGGGTCATCAACACAGGCGAAGCCCATGAGCGAACCGCGGACAACGATGTCTGGGTCTGAACGGGCAGCCCGGCAAGGCGTCAATCGTATTCCGCTTCACGATGATCGCCCAACAGGCGCCGCTGGCGAGGTGTTGCGGCAGCCAGGACGACAGGGTTGAACTGCCAGTGCAAGTAAGGCGAAAACTTCTGCGCGACCATACGCCGGCCATAATGCACTTGCAGCAGGTAACGGGTGCGATCGGTGGTCCGGTTGTCACTGCCCGCATGCCACAACTCGCTACGCAGCACCAGCACGTCGCCCGCCTTGCATAAGACCGGCTGCGCAGAATGTCCCGCCCATTGCGTCTCACCCGCCATAGGCGCCCGCCCCGCCCGATGGCTGCCAGCAATGACACGCGTTGGGCTCAAATCGGCATCGATGTCATCCAGATAAAACTGTGCGGTGACAATCTGCATCGGCAGCTCGAAGGCTGGATCCGCGAGCAGGCCCGGCGGCAATGCCATCGCCAGATAATCCACGTGCAACGGAGCCCCGACGAAACCGGGATGGCAGCGCCAGGCTGTTTGGCCGATGATGTGACAATCATCCCCCAGCGCAGCTTCGGCCAGCTCGATCACCCCGTCCATATCCAGAAATGGCAGCCACAACGGGTCGCGATTGAAGACACATTTGTAGTGGTCGATGACGCCGCTGTAGTCCCAGTGCATGGGTGTGAGGTGATCGATTGCCTGACGCAGACTGGCGATCTGCGCAGGGCTCAGCACAGCAGGCAACAGAACGTAACCGTCCCCATGCAAGGCTCGAAGGCGCTCTTGGATGAGCGCCGATGGGGAGTTGGGTGTGGTCACGTTCGCGTCCAACTCAGGCGCGGAAGCGGCCAGTCAATTCGGCCAGATTCCTCGACAGACTGGAGAGCTGCTGGCTGGCCTGCATGCTCTGGGCGGAGTTCTCCGCCGCCTCGTTGGACAGGTCGCGGATGTCGGAGATATTGCGCGCAATCTCCTCGGTCACACTGCTCTGTTCTTCGCAGGCATTGGCAATTTGCGCCGCCATATCGTTGATTCGCTGTATAGAACCGCTGGTGCCGCTGAGTACCTGATCGACACCGGCAGCGCGCTCGACACTGTCGCGGGCTTTGCTGCTGCCTACCTGCATGGCTTGCACAGCCTTCGAGACGCCGCTTTGTAATCGTTCGATACGAACCTGGATGTCTTTGGTCGAGTCTTGGGTACGCGCCGCCAGGGCTCTCACCTCATCGGCCACAACAGCGAAGCCACGGCCCTGCTCACCGGCCCGTGCGGCCTCGATGGCTGCGTTCAGCGCAAGCAGGTTGGTTTGCTCGGCAATACCGCGAATCACCTCGAGCACCGCGCCGATACTGGAGGTTTCCTGAGCCAGCGCCTCGATGGTGTCCGAGGCGCTTTCCACCTCAAGGGCCAGTTGACGGATCGATTCGATGGTGCTGCTGACCACTTCGGTGCCATTGCGGGACTGGCTGCTGGCTTGCTGCGCAGCGTCCGACGCACTCACCGCGTTATGGGCCACCTCATGCACGGCCGCACTCATCTGGGTCGCGGCCGTGCTGACTTGATCGAGCGCCGCATGTTCGCTGCTGATCAGTCGATCGTTGGTCGCGGCCATGCTGGCCATGGTACGTGCCGCTGCATCGACCTCGCCCGTCACTCGACCAACCTCGGCAATCAGAGGCTGAAGTTTGTCGAGGAAACGATTGAAGGCGCCGCCCAACTGCCCCAACTCGTCAGCCGAACGGACCTCAAGGCGCCCTTTCAGATCGCCGCCCCCCTCCGCAATCTGCTCGACGCGGTGCAGCAACCGACGCATCGGCGTCAACACCACCAGCGGCAGGACCACCACCAGCAGGATGCAGCCCAACAGGCCGACCAACAGAATACCCCCCTGCTGCACGCCTACCGCCTCGCCATGGTCAATCGCCGCCTGCCCCTCTTGGTTCGAAGCCTGGTCTTCCAGCTCGCCCAACTTGTCGATGGCGTCGCGCATGGTATCGAACTGGCGTTCACTATCACCGAAACTCAAAGCGCTGGCCGCCTGTAGATTGCTTTCGGCCTGCTCGACCACCCGGCGCGAAACCTGCGACCACTGTGCATAGCTGTCATCGAACTGCTTGACCAAGACTTGCGCCTCGGCACCCGGTTGCATCGCGGCATACTTGTGCACGCGGTCATAGGCTTGCTTCAGGTTTTCGGCATGGCTGGTGCGCAGCGCTTGCGCATGATCGCCCGCATTACCCGCCAGCAGACTGCGCTCGGCCACGAACGCCTGGTAGAGATCACGGTCGGCATTGAGCAACAGGCTGATGGCCGGCAGATAACGCTTGGTCAAGCGTGTGCTGGAATCCGTTACCTGATCGATGCCTCGCATGCCCGACCACCCCATCAGCACCAGCAGCAGAGCCAGGAAAGCGACTGGCAGGGCGATCTTCCAGCGAAAGCCCAAGTCGGCGAAGAACTGCATGGGGTCACTCCTTGTACGGGATTTGACTTGCCTATCGGCAGACATGCTTTGAGCTATAGACCATTAGTCCAATTGTCACAAAGAAGTGACATGTCACTGAGCACTGGATGATCTGACTTTTCTCGCCCCAGAACGTTATTTCTACTGTCTTCAGGCCAATAAATCCTCGATCCACCGAACCTGCCGGGCGATGTCCTCCACCGTCTCCCTGGGCACGGCTTGCGCCTTGGCAAGGCGGACCAGCGTCTTTTCCTTCAGGCGCAGCAGGCGTTGCCATTTGAGCAGGAACGCCGGACTGCGGGCCTGCATCAGCAGCGGACCGAAGTACAGCTCCTCGGCGGTGTACGTCACCGGCCCGTCGCGCTCGGCGACGATGATTTCGTAGTCGAAGCGGTTTTCCCGCAGCACGTCCTCGAAGAGGATGCGGTAGTCATTCTTCATCAACCATTGGCGCAGCGGCCGCTCACCACCGTTAGGCTGCAGGATCAGCCGCTCCTGACCGCTCATGCGCGACTTGCCGCTGTCCAGGATGTCTCGAATCGTCTCGCCGCCCATGCCACACAAGCTGATCGCCGTGATCTCGTCCCCCGGCTCGATGGCCGCCAGGCCATTGGCCAGGCGCACGATGATCTGCTGTTCCAGGTCGTTCTCACGCACGGTGCGTTCAGCCGAACGAAACGGCGTCAACGCCACCTCACCGGCCACTGCCATTGAAATGATCCCTCGGCGCATCAGTGCCACTGGCAGGTAAGCATGATCCGAACCGATATCGGCCAGGCGCGCGCCCGCGGGTACATACGCGGCTACGCGCTCAAGGCGCATGGACAATGTCTGTTCGTTCAACGGTTGCCTCTTTTCATCAAAATGTGACCTGACGAAACCCCGGAAACGAAAAAGCCCCTGAAATGTTCAACCATTTCAGGGGCTTAGACGTGTTCAATAGTGGCGGAGAGATAGGGATTTGAACCCTAGGTACTGTTGCCAGTACAACGGATTTCGAATCCGTCCCGTTCGGCCACTCCGGCATCTCTCCAGTGGCGCGCATCATACCAGCACATTCGCCGGAAGCGAACCCCCGAGCGAATTTTTTTCCGTGCTATCAGATGCTTGCGTCGATTACAGCGGTACACCCAGGCGCTGGGCGACTTCTTCGTAGGCTTCGATCACATCGCCGAGGCCTTGGCGGAAGCGGTCCTTGTCCATCTTCTTCTTGGTGTCCTTGTCCCAGAGACGGCAGCCGTCCGGGCTGAATTCGTCACCCAGGACGATGGAGCCATCGCTGAACACGCCGAACTCGAGCTTGAAGTCCACCAGCAGCAGGCCGGCGTCGTCGAACAGTTTGGTCAGCACGTCGTTGACCTTGAGGGACAACTCCTTCATGCGTGCCAGTTGCTCGGCGGTGCCCCAACCGAACGCCACGACGTGGGATTCGTTGATGAACGGGTCGCCCTTGGCGTCGTCCTTCAGGAACAGTTCGAAGGTGTAAGGGTTGAGCTTCATGCCCTCTTCCACACCCAGACGCTTGACCAGGCTGCCGGCGGCGTAGTTACGCACGACGCACTCGACCGGGATCATGTCCAGCTTCTTGACCAGGCATTCGTTATCGCCCAGCAGTTTGTCGAACTGGGTCGGCACACCGGCCGCTTCGAGCTTCTGCATGATGAAGGCATTGAACTTGTTGTTCACCATGCCCTTGCGGTCGAGCTGTTCGATGCGCTTGCCGTCGAACGCCGAAGTATCGTTGCGAAACAGCAGGATCAAGCGGTCGGCGTCATCGGTCTTGTAAACCGACTTGGCTTTGCCGCGGTAGAGTTCTTCACGTTTTTCCATGATGGGCTCCGCTTGCTAAGTAGTGGGCTAGGCGATGTGTCGCCAGTCGAGCCCTGAATCTTGATCGGCCAGTTGCAGCCAGTCCGGGTCGCACCCGAGGGTGTCGACAAAACATTGCCGGGCCAGCTGCGGCAGGTTGTTCTTGCTGCTCAGATGGGCCAGGACCAGGTGTTGCAGGCCCTGCCAGCCCAACTCGGCCACCAGGTACGCCGCCTGATGGTTGTTCAAATGTCCGCGCTCCCCGCCTACCCGCTGCTTGAGGAAGTACGGGTAGTACCCACTCGCGAGCATGTCGCGACAGTGGTTGGACTCGATCATTAATGCATCGAGGTCCCGGTAACTGTCCATGACCCTGTCGCAATACGAGCCCAGGTCGGTCAACAGGCCGAAGCGCCGCTCACCGTCACTGAACACATACTGTGTCGGTTCGCGGGCGTCATGGGCCACGCTCACCACGCTGATATCCAGAGCACCTATGCGCAGTTGCCCGCCACCCGCCACGAAACCGGCGGGCTCCAGGGGCTTGCGCAGGCCACCCAACGTGCCACGGCTGAGGTAGACCGGCAGATTGTAGCGCCGAGACAGCAACCCCACGCCATGCACGTGGTCAGCATGTTCGTGAGTCACGAGTATCGCGCTCAATTGCGCCGGATGCACACCCAGGCGCAGCAGGCGCTTCTCGGTTTCCCGCAACGAGAAACCACAATCGACCAACACATACGTGCCGGCGCTGGCGACCAGCGTGCCGTTCCCTTGGCTACCGCTGCCGAGAACGGCAAAACGCATCGGATCAGCCCAGATTATCCTGAATGACGCTCAACACCTTGCGGGCCACATCGGCCGGCGCCACGGTGTTGATGTTCTTCTCGACCGTTACCTGGACGTTCTCGCCCACTTTGCTCAGGCGAACCTGATAACGTTCGGCACGAGCCTCGATTTCTTCCTTGTCCGGCTTGCTGCCGAACAGACCACTGAAGAAGCCAGGCTTCTCGTCTTTCTTCTCGGCTTTTTCGGCGAGGTTGATGTAGTACAGGCCCAGGCTGCGGTTGATGTCTTCAACTCGCCATTCGCCCTGCTCCAGCGCACGACCTACGCTGGACCATGCACGATCCAGATCGGAGCCGACGTTGAGGACCGGGTTACCGCTGCCGTCTTCGCTCAGGCTGACGCGGCTCGGCGTGTCGAAATCCCGGGAAGCCAGCATCGAGACCGAACCGCCCTGTTCGGCGGAGCGGCTCATGCTGGCGAGCATGTCGTCCACCAGCGCGGCGTCGAGGCCGGTATTGACCGAACGGTTGGTGAAGGCCACGTCGGCGGTGCTGCCGGCGGGACGCTCGGCGCTGACTACGTAGATTTCACTGGTGTTGCGCTGCACGCCCGGCTCGATACGCACCCGCACGCGGGATTCGCTGTCGCTGGCGACACCGGCTGCGCTCAGGCGCTTGCCCACGGCGGCAGACAATTCATCGGCGTGTTGCCAAGTGGTGGTGAACTCGCCGGTTTGCGGGCGCTGCTCGTCGATGCGGAAACCGTTGTCCTGGAAGAACTGGATCGCCACGGGCCAGACTTCGGCCGGCGGATGCTGGGCCATGACCCAGCGCGTATCGCCGCTTTTCTGCAAGGTGTAATCGCTGGCATCGGCCATGGCCGACAGCGGTTGCGGACGAGGGACGACGTACTCGCCCTTGACGCTGTCATCCGCCACGTTACGTGGAATCGGCAGCAGCGGATCCAGGCGCTTGGCGACGTGGACATCCGGCGGCAGTTGCATCGGTGCGGTCTGTTGCGCGTTCAGGTAATCGCTACCCCGATCGCGGAAATAACCTTCCGGGCCCCAGATCCATCCACAGCCACTGGTGCTGGAGATAATCAAGGCAAGTGCGGAAAGTCCGGCAATTCGCTTCATGCGGTGTACTTCCTCAATTAAACCAGGACGCCGGACTGGCGCATGGCCTGCCGCAGCGGTTCTTGACAGGCATTGCTGAGCCAGGTGAGTGGCAGGCGAATACCTTCGTGCATCAGGCCCATTTCCACGAGCGCCCATTTCACCGGAATCGGGTTGGCTTCGATGAACAGGTCCCTGTGCAACGGCATCAGTTTTTCGTTGATGGCCCGTGCCGTCGTCGCGTCGCCCTTGAGCGCTGCCTCGCACATATCGGCCATTTCCCGGGGCGCGACGTTGGCGGTGACGGAGATGTTGCCCTTGCCACCCAGCAGGATGAGCTCGACCGCCGTTGGATCATCACCGGACAGCAGGATGAAATCCTTGTCCACGCCATCGAGGATGGCCTTGGCACGCTTGAGGTCGCCGGTGGCTTCCTTGATGCCGATGATGTTCGGAACGGTGGAAAGACGAATCACGGTCTCGGCCTGCATGTCGCAGGAGGTGCGGCCGGGAACGTTATAGAGGATTTGCGGGATGTCGACCGCTTCGGCAATGTGCTTGAAGTGCTGGTACAAACCTTCCTGGGTCGGCTTGTTGTAGTACGGAACGACCAGCAGGCAGGCATCGGCACCGGCTTCCTTGGCGTTGCGGGTCAGCTCCACCGCTTCACGGGTCGAATTGGCGCCGGTGCCGGCGATCACCGGAATGCGTCCGGCGACCTGCTTGACCACGGCCCGGATGACTTCGATATGTTCGTTGACGTCGAGGGTCGCCGATTCGCCGGTGGTGCCGACGGCGACGATGGCATGGGTACCGTTTTCAAGGTGGAAGTCCACGAGTTTGCTGAGGCTGACCCAATCAAGACGCCCTTGTGCATCCATGGGTGTGACCAACGCCACCATACTGCCCGCAATCATGAAACCGCTCCTGCCGGAAAAAGAGAGCCGTAATGGTACTGGCGCCAAGATGCTTGTACAAGCGAACTCCCATTCCCCTGGGCGATGGTTTTCGCTACCCTTCAGACTTTGATCGGTACCGGTCAGCCCATATGCCGGTTCCCAGCCTCCGTTTTCGTCGCCACAAGCCCCATGCCTGCGTTTGCCCTGGTGCATTTCCGTCATTACGGAATACAGCGCAACCCCAGGCACAGGGCTTGAGTCGTTCGGTTTCTGCAGGTCGGGCACCGTGCCGAGAGACTAAAAGGTACCGACCGCTCATCGCTTTAGGAATGCTGCATGTCCACCCCCACAGTCCGCGAACAATTCCTTGTTATCAGTGCCCTTGGCGCCAACCCCATGGAGCTGACTAACGTCCTGTGCCGCGCCAGCCATGAAAACCGCTGCGCCGTCGTGACTTCACGCCTGACCCGTCATGGCGAATGCAGTGCGCTCGTGCTTGAAGTCTCCGGCAGCTGGGACGCCCTGGCCCGCCTGGAGGGCAGCCTGCCAGTGCTGGCCAAGAAATATGCCTTCACTGTCAACGTGGTGCGCAGCGCCGCGCTGGAAAACCGCCCACAGGCCCTGCCCTACGTGGCTTACGTGAGTTCGGCCTACCGCCCGGACATCATCAACGAGCTGTGCCAGTTCTTCATGGACCATCACGTCGAACTGGAAAACCTGACCTGCGACACCTATCAGGCCCCGCAGACCGGCGGCACGATGCTCAACGCCACGTTCACCGTGACGCTGCCGGCCGGCACCCAGATCAGTTGGCTGCGCGATCAGTTCCTGGACTTCGCCGATGCGATGAACCTGGACGCCCTGATCGAACCGTGGCGCCCACAAAACCCCATGTAAGGAAGCATTCATGGCCGTTGCCGTCGACCAGCCGGTTACCGATTTCCAGGCGCCCGCCACCAGCGGGCAGACCGTCAGCCTTGCTGCCCTGAAAGGCAAGCAGGTGGTGATCTACTTCTATCCCAAGGACAGCACTCCGGGCTGCACCACCGAAGGCCAGGGTTTTCGCGATCAATACGCACAGTTCAAGGCCGCCAACACCGAAGTGTTCGGGGTCTCCCGGGACAGCCTCAAGTCCCACGAGAACTTCAAGTGCAAGCAACAATTCCCGTTCGAGCTGATCAGCGACAAGGACGAAGCCGTCTGCCAGCTGTTCGATGTGATCAAGCTGAAAAAGCTGTATGGCAAGGAATACCTGGGCGTAGACCGCAGCACGTTCCTGATCGACAAGGACGGCGTGCTGCGCCAGGAATGGCGTGGCGTGAAAGTGCCCGGGCATGTGGATGCCGTGCTGGCGGCGGCCCAGGCGCTCAATAAGGCCTGAGGTTCTTTATTGTCTGCCAGGCCCTATCGCGAGCAGGCTCGCTCCCACATTGGATTTGCGGCGTTCGCAAAACCCTGTGGGAGCGAGCCTGCTCGCGATGAGGCCATCAGCTTCACCCAAGTTACAACAGCGGCGCCACCGCCGGCTCCTTGCTCGGCCATGCATCCAGCACCGCCTTGATCAGCGTCGCCAGGGGGATCGCGAAGAACACGCCCCAGAACCCCCACAACCCGCCGAACAACAGCACTGCGCAGATAATTGCCACCGGATGCAGGTTCACCGCCTCGGAGAACAGCAACGGCACCAGGACGTTGCCGTCCAGCGTCTGGATGATCCCATAGACCGCCATCAGATAGATGAACTGGTCGCTCCAGCCCCACTGGAACAGCGCAATCAATGCCACCGGCACGGTCACCACCACGGTCCCGACATACGGCACCACCACCGAAATGCCCACCAGCAAAGCCAGCAACGCCGCGTAATTGAGCCCCAGGGCGATAAAGCCGATATAGGTCACGCCACCGCAGATAAAAATCTCGATGACCTTCCCGCGGATGTAATTGGCGATCTGGCGATTCATTTCCTGGGCCACACGGGTAATCAACGCCCGTTCGCGGGGCAAGTAGCCACGCACCCAGCGGCCGATCATCTCCCGATCCTTCAGGAAGAAAAACACCAGGATCGGCACCAGCACCAGATAGATCATGATGTTCACCAGCAACGGCAAGCTGGACAGCGAAAACGTCAGCGCCCATTGGCCGAACTTGCCAATCTGCCCGCGCACCACTTCGATGGTCTGCAGCACCTGCTCATCGGATACCAGGTGCGGATAACGCTCGGGGAGCAGCAATAAAAGAGACTGCCATTTGGCAAGCATCCCGGGGAGTTCGTTGAACAAGGTCACCAGCTGATGCCAGAGCAGTGGCACGATGACCACCATAAACACCACCAACAGGCCCATGAACAAGGCAAACACCAACCCGACCGCTGCGGTTCCGGGCAACCGCAGGCGCTCCAGCGTGGTGACCAGACCTTGCATCAGGTAGGCCAGCACCATCCCCGCCAGCACCGGCGCCAGCATGCCGCCCAGGGTCAGGATGGCCGTGAAAGCCAGGAACAGCAGGACGGCCAGCACCACAGCCTCTTCATCGGAGAAGTAGCGCTGGAACCAGTCACGTAACACTTTGAACATTAAAAATCCTTAACGAGCACGGTCTTTTTTTCAGGCTTTCTTCAGCCAGTAACGGTAGACGCCGTTATCGTCCTCTTCATGCAGCAGCGTATGACCGGCGAGCCGGGCAAAGGTGCGGAAATCGCGTTGCGAGCCTGCATCCGTGGCGATGACCTTGAGCACCGCGCCGCTGGAGAGACGATTGAGCTCCAGCTTGGCCTTGAGCAACGGCAACGGACAGTTCAGGCCGCTGGCGTCCAGTTCGGCGTCATGGTCAACAGCATCGGTCATCGGTTCACTCCGGGCGGGTCTCTGGGCGACCTAGAATATCTGGTCCCGAGCCCGGTGTCCGGCTACAGTAGGATCTTTGTCGACAAAGGCCCCGTGCATGACCTTTCTGCGCCCCACCCTGCTGACGCTCGCTTGCCTGCTTGCCTCACCGGGCTTCGCCGACGACCTGCCGTCACTTGGCGATGCCAGTTCTGCCATCGTTTCGCCAGAACAGGAACACCAACTGGGTCGCGCGTGGCTGGCCCTGCTGCGCAGCCAGGTTTCTCAGCTCAATGACCCACAACTCAAGGATTACGTTGAATCCAGCGTCTACAAGCTGGTGGAAACCAGCCAGGTCAATGACCGGCGCCTGGAATTCATCCTGATCAACAGTCCCCAGCTCAACGCTTTCGCCGCCCCCGGCGGAATCGTCGGGGTCAATGGCGGCTTGTTCCTCAACGCCCAGACCGAAGGCGAATACGCCTCGGTCATGGCCCACGAACTGGCGCACTTGTCGCAACGCCACTTTGCCCGCGGCGTCGAAGCCCAGCAACGCATGCAGGTGCCGATGATGGCGGCGCTTCTGACCGGTATCGTGATCGCCGCTGCCGGCGGCGGAGATGCGGGGATCGCAGCCATCGCCGGGACCCAGGCAGCTGCCATTCAAGAGCAACGGCGCTTCTCGCGCCAGAACGAGCAGGAAGCCGACCGCATCGGCATCATGAACCTGGAAAAGGCCGGCTACGATCCACGTTCGATGCCGACCATGTTCGAGCGCCTGATGCGCCAGTACCGCTTCGACGCCAGGCCACCGGAATTCCTGCTGACTCACCCGGTGACCGAGTCCCGGATCGCCGACACCCGCAACCGTGCCGAACAAGCCAGGCCGGGCGGCATCGAAGACAGCATGCGCTATCAGTTGATCCGTGCACGGGTCCAGTTGATCTACGAAGAAACCCCTGGCCTGGGCGCCAAGCGCTTCCGCGCGCAACTGGATGAAAACCCGAAGAACGATGTGGCCCGTTATGGCCTGGCGATTGCGCAGATCAAGGGCGGCCAGTTGAACGAAGCGCGAGAGAACCTCAAGCCGCTGCTGGCAAAATCACCTAACGAGATCATCTACAACCTGGCCCAGGTAGATCTGGACATCACCAGCAACCGACTGCCGGAGGCCCAGTCCCGCGTGGAGCGGATGCTGAGCCTGTACCCCGCCAACTACCCGCTCAATCAAGTGCGCGTCGACCTGCTGCTCAAGCAGAACCGCCCTGTCGATGCGGAGAAAGCCCTGGAAACGTTGCTCAAGACGCGCCCTTACGATCCGGACGTCTGGTACATGGTGGCCGAGACGCGCGGACTGTCGGGCAACATTATCGGCTTGCACCAGGCCCGTGCCGAATACTTCGCCCTGGTGGGCGACTACCGTCAGGCCATCCAGCAACTGGACTTCGCCAAGCGGCGGGCCGGCACCAACTTCCCCCTGTCGTCACGCATCGATGCCCGTCAACGAGAACTGATGGAGCAGGAGCGCATGGTCAAGGACATGATGGGCTGAGGAAGGCCGAAGTTTCGCGCCCCCTGTGGGAGCGAGACCTGCTCGCGATAGCGGTGAATCAGTCACCATCATCGCTAACTGATTCACTGCTATCGCGAGCAGGCTCGCTCCCACAGGGGTTATGTGCTGGTCACTCTATCCGCAGGCGCTACTTCCGCCACGCATAAAAAAAACCGCCTCTTTCGAGGCGGTTTTTCCTTGACCCACTAACCGGTCATTCGGCCAGTTTGAAGGTGATGAAGCTCGCACGACCCTGACGCAGGACTCGCATCGACACCGAGCGATTCTTCGGCAGCGCCTTGGCGATATCGGTGAACTCCTTGGCAGAGCTGATGGCCTGGTTGTTCAGGTGCGTGATGATGTCGCCTGGCTGCAGACCAATCAGGGCGGCCGGACCGTCCTGCACTTCCTTGATGACTACGCCGCCCTGCAGCTCCAACGCTTTTTTCTGCTCTGGCGTCAGCTCGACCACCGCCACACCCAGGCGGTTGCTGCTGCGCTCGACGCCGGACTTGATCTGTGGGTCCAACTCCGCGCCTTCCTCTGGGATGGCACCGACGGTCAACTCAACGTTTTTGCGCTTGCCCTCGCGAATGACTTCCAGGTTGGCCTTGGCACCGGCCTTCAATGCGCCCACCAGATGAGGCAGGTCCGCGGACATGATAATGGGCTGGTCGTTGAGCTTCAGGATCACGTCACCGACTTGCAGGCCGCCCTTGGCAGCCGGGCCACCTTCCTGAATCTGCGCCACCAGCGCACCGGCCGGTTTCTCCAGCCCGAAGGACTCGGCCAGGTCTTTATTCACTTCCTGGATGACAACACCCAACCAGCCACGACTCACTTTGCCTTCGTTTTTGAGCTGGTTGGACACGTCCATGGCGACATCGATCGGAATCGCGAAGGACACGCCCATGAATCCGCCCGAACGGGTGTAGATCTGGGAGTTGATACCCACCACCTCACCGTCGAGGTTAAACAGCGGACCGCCGGAATTGCCCGGGTTGATCGGTACGTCGGTCTGGATGAACGGGACATAGTTCTCGTTCGGCAGGCTGCGACCGATCGCACTGACGATGCCCTGGGTCACGGTGTGGTCGAAGCCAAACGGCGAACCGATGGCCACGACCCATTGGCCAGCCTTCAGGTCCTGGGACTTGCCGAGCTTGAGTACCGGCAGGTCCTTGCCTTCGATTTTCAGCAGCGCCACGTCGGAACGTGGATCGGTACCGACCAGCTTGGCCTTCAACTCGCTGCGATCGGCCAGGCGCACCAGGATTTCGTCGGCGTCGGCGATCACATGGTTATTGGTCAGGATGTAGCCGTCGGGAGAGATGATGAAACCTGAGCCCAGGGACTGCGCTTCACGCTGACGGCCACCGCCAGGCGAACGCGGCTGTGGCATTCCACGCTCGAAAAACTCGCGCAGCATGGGCGGCAAACCTTCCAGGTCCGGCATCTGCTGGTCCGATACACGGCGATCCGGCAGCTTCTGGGTTGTACTGATGTTCACCACTGCGGGAGAGGCGTTCTCGACCAGGTGGGTAAAGTCGGGCAACTCGGCCGCCATGGCCGGAACGCCCTGACCGAGCACCAGCACGGTGGCGAAAATGGACAGATAGGTTTTCAAGCGTGGTATCGACATACGGCTCCCGTTACGACGAGCAGGGTTAAGCGATATGGACCAAGAGATACCGGTTGGAAAAAGGCGCCGGTATTTTGGTTCCGGAAAAACAGGCAAGGCCAGAGCCGAGCGGCTCTGACCTAATAGAAAAAAAACAAAAAATTTGCAAATTAAAATGCTGACATGAAGTTTCGGCATTTCGATCAAACCCCGGCCTGACTGGCCTCTCGCATGATCGAACCACCGAAGCAGCACATTATTGAGTCGCCGTAGCGTCAGAACGCATGGACAGCGCGATCCGTTCGGCGGTACCGATGGGGATCTCACCCACCACCGTGACCATCATTTCACCCTGGGGCGTCGTGAGGCGACGGGAAACGGCGGCCGTTGGCCCAAGCTGGGTACGGGTATCGGTGACGGTCGCACCGTTCAAGGGCTCCAGGAACACCGAGAAACGGGCCAGCCCATCATCGTACATCAGGCTGTTGACCTGGACATTGGTGTCCGGGTCCTTGCGCACGGTACTGCCAGTCAATTCAAAGCCGGGTGGAAGCCAGTCCGAATGCCAGGCAGCTTTCGCTGTGGTGGATTTGCCAGCGCCCTGGGTCACCGCCTTGCATTCCGCGCTGGCCTGCAGTTCGCTTTCCGACGGCTCGACCGTGTTCAACCGCGTGTACTGGAACCGTTCGAGCAACTGTCCCTTGTCGTTAAGCAAAAGGGATTTGAGCGGCAAGCCTGTCTCTTTGTCCAGGTGCAATTCAAAAGCGTATCGATGCTGGTCCCTGGGCGTCAGGGAGAGGATGACAGCCGGTCGCCCGGCCACGCGCGACCTGCCGACTACGGCAAGCTCGTACCAATTCTTGAGTTTTTGCGGATCGAGCGCACGTGCAGTGCCTTCAGCATTCCCCAGCCCCGGTGCCAATGCACCGCTGACGCATTGTGTGCGCCCATCAACACGCAGGACCTCCTGTGCAGAACCGTCCTGCTGCAGCAACCGCTCGCGGACTTTACCGTCCTGGGCGCGATGCCAGATGTTATGAGTGGAGAAGCTGCCGTTGCGCTCGTAAACGAAAGTGCCCTGGAAACTTTGCTGTTGCTCGGCCTGGCTCAAACGATTCAACCAGTCCTGAGCTTCATCGGCATAGGCTGGAACAGCGCACCAGCCACCCAGCAGAAGCGTGAATAGAGGTATGGCGCGCAAGAGTCCTTTCCTTAACGATTTTCCAGGCTGGCTGCGCGAGCGTACGGCAGCGCGCTTTCGGTTCCTTTCAGGGCAGCCTGCTGGGCATGCTGGCGCAGGTAGCTGGGCAGACGCTGGTCATGCCAGCCTGGCTGGCCTTGCAGCACACCATTGACCATCGGGCCGGCGGCTTCCGAACCTTCACTGTAGCCTGCCAGTACCGCTGGCCCTTTGACCTGTGGCGCGGCGAGGCCTGGCTGGTTGGATTGTTGCGCCATTTGTACACCCGCGATTTCATCCTGGTTGTACAGACGAACACCCGCCAGAACGGCGACGGTAACCGAAGCGGCAACGGCCAGACGACCCAGGCTACGCCATGGACCGCGGGAAGCTTTCGCCGGTACGGCTTCATCAGCCAATGCAGCAGAAACGGCCGCAGCGATATCCAGACGCGGAAGCAGCAGGTCCTTGTGCATTACAGCCCGGGCGATCTGGTAACGAGCCCAGGTCTCACGGGTTTCAACATCGTCGAAGGCATTCAATACCCGACGCAATTCCAATTCGTCCGCTTCGTTATCCATCACTGCGGACAGCGATTCCTGCAGGGCTTCACGACTCATGGCGTTCCTCTCTTGGCTGTCGCCGCTGTCTCAGTTTTCCTGCAACAACGGTTGCAGGGCTTTGTCGATGGCCTCCCGAGCGCGGAAAATCCGGGAGCGCACGGTACCCACCGGACACTGCATGACGCTTGCAATGTCCTCGTAACTCAGACCGTCGAATTCACGTAAAGTTAAAGCCGTACGCAAATCTTCGGGCAGTTGCTGGATGGTTCGATGGACAGTGCCTTCGATCTCATCCCGCAGCAACGCTCGCTCCGGTGATTCGAGGTCCTTGAGGCCGTGATCGCCATCATAGAACTCCGCATCTTCGGAACTCACATCACTATCCGGCGGCCGGCGGCCGCGTGAAACCAGATAGTTTTTCGCCGTGTTAATGGCGATGCGGTAAAGCCACGTATAGAACGCGCTATCGCCGCGGAAATTACCAAGTGCGCGGTATGCCTTGATAAAGGCTTCCTGTGCGACATCCTGGGCTTCATGGGTGTCGTGCACGAACCGCACGATCAACCCGAGAATTTTGTGCTGGTATTTCAGCACTAGCAGATCGAAAGCTCGCTTGTCGCCGCGCTGAACGCGTTCGACCAGCTGCTGATCCTCTTCCTGGGTTAGCATGAACACTCCTCGATAAGCTCGAAGGAGGCTTGCATGACTAATTGACCGGGCTTGCAAACATAGACTCGGGCTTTTCGCAAAAGTTCTCCCCCTTCAAAGCAAGTTTCCGGCGCGCTCTGATCTCGGCACGCACGAAAAACGCAGCCAGAGATTCCCCCGGCTGCGCGAATAATCTGTCGCCGGGGCTGCCGGCAGAGATTCGAATCGAAATCCTGCACCAGCCCGACGCTGCTCCCTTCTGCAGACAACCGTCTATTGAACCTGGTCGCTTGCCAAAAGTTCCCACTATTTGTAGCCATTCAAACCAAACACCAGGCGAGCTGCGCGTCAGACGCCTTCGTTGGAAAGGCCGGCTTGTCGCCCTTGCGCGGACACCGTACGTCGACGAAGCATGCAGCGCTTTTTGTCACATTGGTTTCATATTGCCATGAATGCACGGCTATTGTGCCGATCCCCCCCTCTATATACTAGTGGGCTGTGTGGCTGCCTGACCCGTTGAAGCGGATGTCTTGCGCCAACCCCGACCCGGGTCGCTTTGAGCGGAAACCTTTCGAATGAGCCAACAGTATCAACACGATGTTCTGGTAATCGGCAGCGGTGCCGCCGGATTGAGCCTTGCCCTGACATTGCCACAGCATTTGCGCATCGCTGTGCTGAGCAAAGGCGATCTGGCCAACGGTTCGACATTCTGGGCCCAGGGCGGCGTCGCCGCCGTGCTGGATGACACCGACACCATCGAGTCACATGTCGACGACACCCTCAACGCCGGCGGCGGCCTGTGCAATCCTGAAGCGGTACGTTTCACAGTCGAGCACAGCCGGGAAGCCATCCAATGGCTGATCGACCAAGGCGTGCCCTTCACCCGTGGAAAACCATCCGGTACCGAAGACGGTGGCTTCGAATTCCACCTGACCCGTGAAGGCGGTCACAGCCATCGGCGCATCATCCACGCCGCCGACGCGACCGGCGCGGCAATTTTCAAGACTCTGCTGGCCCAGGCACAGCAGCGGCCTAATATCGAACTGCTGGAACAGCGGGTCGCGATCGACCTGATCACCGAAAAGCGCCTGGGCCTGGACGGCGATCGTTGCCTGGGCGCCTACGTGCTCAACCGTAGCACCGGGGAAGTCGACACCTACGGTGCCCGCTTCGTGATCCTGGCTTCCGGTGGCGCCGCAAAAGTCTACCTTTATACCAGCAACCCCGATGGTGCCTGCGGCGATGGCATCGCCATGGCGTGGCGCTCGGGTTGCCGGGTGGCGAACCTGGAATTCAACCAGTTCCATCCCACTTGCCTCTATCATCCACTGGCCAAAAGCTTCCTGATCACCGAGGCCTTGCGTGGCGAAGGCGCCCACCTGAAGCTGCCCAATGGCGAACGGTTCATGCAACGCTTCGATCCGCGCGCCGAACTGGCCCCACGGGACATTGTCGCCCGGGCCATTGACCATGAAATGAAGCGCCTGGGCATCGACTGCGTCTACCTGGACATCAGCCACAAGCCCGAGGCGTTCATCAAGAGCCACTTCCCAACGGTGTACGAACGCTGCCTGGAATTTTCCATCGACATCACCCGGCAACCGATCCCAGTGGTGCCGGCTGCGCACTACACCTGCGGCGGCGTGATGGTCGACCAGCACGGCCGCACCGACGTGACAGGTCTTTACGCCATTGGCGAAACAAGCTTCACCGGCCTGCACGGTGCCAACCGCATGGCCAGCAACTCGCTGCTGGAGTGCTTTGTCTACGCCCGCTCGGCTGCGGCGGACATCCTCGAGCAGTTGCCGCAGGTTGGCATGCCCGCGGCCCTGCCCTCATGGGACGCCAGCCAGGTCACCGACTCGGACGAAGACGTGATCATCGCTCACAACTGGGACGAACTGCGGCGCTTCATGTGGGACTATGTCGGCATCGTGCGCACCAACAAGCGCCTGCAACGGGCGCAGCACCGGGTGCGCCTGCTGCTGGATGAAATCGATGAGTTCTACAGCAACTATAAGGTCAGCCGCGACCTGATCGAGCTGCGCAACCTTGCCCAGGTGGCTGAACTGATGATCCGCTCAGCCATGGAGCGCAAGGAAAGCCGAGGGCTGCATTACACGCTCGACTACCCGAACCTGCTGCCAGAGGCACTGGACACTATCCTGGTGCCGCCCACCTACGCCGACTGAACCTGAGCCGCACGCGCAGGCGCCGATGCACGTCCGGCGCCTGCGCATCGCGGGGCACGCAAATCGAGCGGATCCGCCGCTCACCGTTCAGGCGAAAACGCAGCACGACGATAAGTGGCAACGCCAGACTGTCGGGACACAGTTGCACTGCCTGCCAGCCGTTGTCCCTGTTCCAGAGCCACCAGCCATCAGGATCACGACGCAGCCCACGAAAGGCCTGGCGATGGTTCAGCAAGAGATGGCGCGGTATCGCCCAGGCGCCATGGGCCAGGCACAGCGCAACGCCAAGCACTGCGAATCCGCCCGGGACCGATATCAGCAGCAACGAGCCCAGGGCGAACACCTGGGCCAGGAGATAGGCCACCAGCAGTAACCTGGAGGCCTGCCAGCGGCATTCGAAGCGGTTATTTCGGCTGGACACGGTCCAGGATCATCCGGACCATGCGCTGCAGCTCCGGGTCTTCGGACTCGCTGCGTTCCATGAACCAGCCGAACATGTCCTGATCCTCGCACGCGAGCAGGCGGACATAGCACGCACGGTCCACTTCATTAAGATGGGGATAAACCTCTTTCACGAATGGCACCAGCAATACGTCAAGCTCGAGCATGCCGCGACGGCTGTGCCAGTAGAGGCGATTCAGTTCTACATCTTCGACCATGGAGCGCTCCTCAAATAGAGCGCAAGTATACAGGCACGGTCGCGGCGGAACAGACGGCTTTGGTCGGGCACCACCAATCCTTTGTGAACTACCCATTTCAAGGGCGCCCCCTTATGATGTCCGTCAGACTTTTTTATCCTGCGATGACTCATGGCTGATTCCGTTTTTTTCTGCACCCTGTCCCACGAAGGCGTTCTCGCGGTTCGCGGCGTGGACGCCAGTAAATTCCTGCAGGGCCAGTTGACCTGCAATCTCAATTACCTGAGCGACGAGCGGGCCAGCCTCGGCGCCCGCTGCACCCAGAAAGGCCGGATGCAATCGAGCTTTCGCATCGTACTTCAAGGCGACGGCGCCCTGATGGCGATGGCTACCGAACTGCTCGAGCCGCAATTGACGGATCTGAAGAAGTACGCGGTGTTTTCCAAAGCCAGGCTCACCGACGAAAGCGCTGCCTGGGTTCGCTTCGGCCTGGAGAATGCCGACACGGCGCTCGCGGGACTGGGCCTCGACCTACCGGCCGATGTCGACAGCGTGACCCGGCATGAATCCCTGATCGCCATTCGCGTCTCCCCCGGTCGCGCCGAGCTGTGGGCTCCGGCCGAACAAGCCGATACCCTCAAAGCCCGGTTGCGCGAGGAACTGGCCGAGGCCGACCTGAACCCTTGGCTGCTGGGCCAGATCCGTGCGGGCATTGGCCAGGTCATGCCGGCCACCCGCGAACTGTTTATCCCCCAGATGCTCAACCTGCAAGCCGTCGGTGGCGTGAGCTTCAAGAAGGGCTGCTATACCGGGCAGGAAATCGTTGCCCGCATGCAGTACCTGGGCAAGCTCAAGCGACGCCTGTATCGACTGCAACTGGACGCCAGCGAATTGCCAGAAGCCGGCACCCCCTTGTTCTCTCCGCTGCATGGCAGCTCCATCGGCGAAGTGGTCATTGCCGCACGGGCCGAGCGAAACATTGAACTGCTGGCGGTGTTACAGGCCGAAGCAGCAGAAGAAGGCGATGTACACCTTGGCGCGTTGGAAGGCCCGGCGCTGCAGTTGCTGGACCTGCCTTACGAACTGGACCGCGACCGCGAGATCCAGCGCTGATCGCAGCATTTGTCGCAACACCCTAGAGAACCGAAATGAGCGATTTGGCGGATAAGGTCCTGCGGGATTTGGTGGAGGCCATCGATAACGATGACCTGGTTCTGCCGACATTACCGGAAGTGGCCCTGCAAATTCGCCGGGCCGCGGAAGACCCGGAGATCAGCGTCAGCAACCTGAGCAAGGTGATCGGCCGTGACACGGCGCTTTCGGCGCGTCTGATAAAAGTGGTCAACAGCCCGCTGCTGCGCGCCACCCAGGAAGTCACTGACCTGCACACCGCCATCACCCGGCTGGGCGTCAACTACAGCAGTAATCTGGCTATCGGCCTGGTCATGGAGCAGATCTTCCATGCCCGCTCCGAGGTGGTGGAACAGAAAATGCGCGAAGTCTGGCGCAAAAGCCTGGAGATCGCCGGCATCAGTTACGCGCTGTGCCGTGGTTATACACAACTCAAGCCCGATCAGGCTGCTTTGGGCGGCCTGGTGCACCAGATCGGCGTGTTGCCGATCCTGACATACGCCGAAGACCACAACGAATTGCTGTCAGACCCGGTCAGCCTCAGCCATGTCATCGACACCATCCACCCAATACTGGGAGACAAACTGCTCAGCGTCTGGGAGTTTCCGGAAAGGCTGGTGAAACTGCCGGGCCTCTACCTGGATTTCGCACGGGAGTCGAAGCACCTTGATTATGTCGACCTGGTGCAAGTTGCCGCCCTGTATTGCTACAAGGACACCGATCATCCTCTCGGCAGGATTGACGTGTTCAGGGTCCCGGCTTTCAAGAAACTCGGCATCGACCCGGACAACAAGAACCGCTGCGCCGACATTGAAGAAGCGCGGTCGATGTTTTACTGAAGAGCATCGCGGGTAAGCCCCGCTCCCACAGGTATCGATATCTGCGGCAGCAAGGCTTGCCCGCGATAGCGACTGTCAGTCTGAACCGGGAATAAAACTGACCCGCACTTTCAATCCGCGCTCCTGCCCGTCATGGAGACTGATTTGCGCCAGATGGGCACGGCAGATTTCACCCACGATCGCCAATCCCAGGCCGGAACCGGCGACTTGCTGGTTGCGTCGATAGAAGCGCTCGAAGACCCGATCCCGCTCATGCAGTGGAATGCCCGGCCCGTCGTCCTCGACTTCCAGCACCGCCGGCGCGGCAACCCGCAGGATCACGTTGCCCCCTGACGGCGTATGGGCCAGGGCGTTGTCTACCAGGTTGCTCAACAGCTCGTTCAACAAGGTCGGCTCACCTCGCAGCCAGACCGGTTCATCAGCCTCAAGCGCCAAGGCCACGCCCCGGGCATGAGCCAGCGGCGCCATGGCCATGCCCAGCTCTCGGGCCAACTGACTGAGGTCCAGCAACTGCGCACCGCCTTCGGCGATGGCCCGGGCCCCATTTTCCACTCGCGCCAGGGACAACAACTGGTTGGCCAGGTGGGTCAATCGGTCGGTACCCTGGGCAGCGGTTTCCAGGGTTTGCCTCCAGGTCGCCGGCTCGCTGGCGCGCAAACCCAACTCAAGCCGCGCCTTGAGCGCCGCCAGGGGCGTGCGTAGTTCGTGAGCGGCATCGGCGATGAACTGCGCCTGACGCTCGAATTGCCCACGCAGGCGCTCGGTGAAATGGTTGAGCGCACGCACCAGCGGCCATAATTCGTGCTGCACCTCCACCAGCGGCAAAGGTCGCAAGTCGTCCGGCTGGCGCTCTTCCACTGCCGTTCGCAGACGCTCCAGCGGGCGCAACGCGGCGCTGACCGCAAACCACACCAACAGCAATGCCCCCACGGCCAGCATGCCCAGGCGCAACAGTGTATCGGCCATCAGGCTGCGGGCCATCCTGACGCGCGCCTCCTCGGTTTCCGCTACGCGGACTTCCGCCATGCCGTTCATGTTCGGCTCGCTCACCGCTTTGAGCAGGCTCACCACGCGCACGCTCTGGCCCTGGTAGCGGGCGTTATAGAAGCGTGCCAGCGCGGGGTAATCGTCGGTGCGGGGCGTACCGGGCGGCGGGCCGGGAAGATTTTCGTAACCGGAAATCAGCTTCTGATGGATGTCATTGACCTGATAGTAAATCCGCCCGGCGCTGTCGTAGGCGAAGGTGTCCAGGGCCACGTAAGGCACATCCGCGCTGAGACTGCCGTCGCGCTGGGACAGGCCGGCGGCGATCGTCCTGGCCGAGGCCAGCAGGGTCCGGTCATAAGCGGTATCGGCGGCTTCGCGGCCATTCCAGTAGGCACTCAGGCCGCTGGCAAGCATCAGCACCACCAGTAGCAGTGCCAGGTTGCGCAGCAGCCGCCAGCGCAGGCTGTCGGGCCTATGCATCGCGGTTTTCCAGCAGGTAGCCCAGCCCCCTGAAAGTCACGATCGCCACGGCATGCCCGTCGAGCTTCTTGCGCAGGCGGTGAACATAGATTTCGATGGCGTCGGGGCTGGCTTCTTCATCGAGGCCGAACACCTGGGCCGCCAGTTGCTCTTTGCTCATCACCCGCCCTGGCCGGGCGATCAGCGCCTCCAGCACGGCTTGCTCGCGGGAGGTCAGTGTCAGCAGTTCGTCGTCGAGGGTGAAGCGGCGGGTGTCGAGGTCGTAGATCAACGCTCCGCAACGCTGCTGGCGTTCACCACCCAGCACGCTGCGGCGCAGCAAGGCCTTCACCCGAGCTTCGAGTTCGCTGAGCTCGAAAGGCTTGGCCAGATAATCGTCGGCACCGAGATTCAGGCCATGAACCCGATCCTTCACGTCACTGCGGGCGGTCAGCATCAGGACCGGCAATGTCTTGCCCCGGGCCCGCAAACGCGCCAGCACTTCAAAGCCATCCATGCGTGGCAGTCCCACGTCCAGGATCGCCACGGCGTATTCCTCGCTGCTCAACGCCAGATCGGCAGCGACTCCGTCGTGCAGCACATCCACGGTCAGACCGGTGCTCTTGAGCGCCTGGGCAACGCTTTCGGCGAGCTGCAGATGGTCTTCGACGAGCAGAACACGCATGGGTTTTTCCTCGATTCAGGGACGGCCGGCGCCATTCACTGGCGCGGAGTTTACAGCCGCATCCGGTGCTGTGAAGCCAAAAAACACCTTGAAAGCTTTTGAAAGGTTAGCGAAAGGTTAGGCCGATAAAGTCTTGCAAGGACAGTTTCCGACTGCCTGTCGCGCCACACGATGCGAACGAAAAACGCCCCGAAGCGTTTTCGCCCCATAAGAACAATAAAGCGGAGTATTCACCATGCTCTCCATGCAGCTCCAGGCCAAGATGCCTTCCCGCTCCTGCCGATCTTGCCGGCAAGCGCACCTTGCACATACCACATTCATGACGTCGAGCCGCCACGCATTGCGAGGCTGAGCGGCCCCATGCGCCCGATTTGCTACACACACAACAACAACTCCTCTGGAGACAATAATGAGCCCATCACTGCGTAAAATTGCCATGGCCGCCGGTTGCCTGGTGTTCGCCGGACAATTGCTTGCCGCTGATCCATCCAAAGAGCCCAAGCGCCCTGAATGCATCGCCCCGGCCTCCCCTGGCGGTGGCTTCGACCTGACGTGCAAGCTGGCGCAAAGCGCCCTGGTCAACGAGAAGCTGCTGACCAAGCCGATGCGCGTCACCTACATGCCGGGCGGTGTTGGCGCGGTAGCCTACAACGCAGTGGTCGCCCAGCGCCCCGCCGATGCCGGCACGCTGGTGGCCTGGTCCAGTGGTTCACTGTTGAACCTGGCCCAAGGCAAATTCGGCCGTTTCGATGAAAGCGCAGTGCGCTGGCTGGCCGCCGTCGGTACCAGCTATGGCGCCATCGCAGTGAAGAGCGATTCGCCCTACAAGACCCTCGATGACTTGGTCCAGGCCCTGAAGAAAGACCCCGGTTCAGTGGTGATCGGTTCCGGCGGCACCGTAGGCAGCCAGGACTGGATGCAAACCGCCCTGATCGCCAAGGCCGCCGGCATCAACCCTCGCGACCTGCGCTACGTGGCCCTCGAAGGCGGCGGTGAAATCGCTACCGCCCTGCTGGGTGGTCACATTCAGGTCGGCAGTACCGACATCTCCGACTCCATGCCGCACATCCAGAGCGGCGACATGCGTCTGCTGGCGGTGTTCGCCGAGAAGCGCATCGACGAGCCGGAGATGAAAGACATCCCCACCGCCCGCGAGCAAGGCTACGACATCGTCTGGCCGGTAGTACGCGGTTTCTACCTGGGGCCAAAGGTCAGTGACGAAGACTACGCCTGGTGGAAAGAGTCCTTCGACAAACTGTTGGCCTCCGAAGACTTCGCCAAGCTGCGCGACCAGCGCGAACTGTTCCCGTTTGCCATGACCGGTCCGGAACTGGACACCTACGTGAAGAAGCAAGTGGCTGATTACAAGGTACTGGCCAAAGAGTTCGGCCTGATCCAGTAACCGTCTCTGTTCACGTGGCGGCGCCGGCATCACCGGCGCCGCCCAGGAGTTAGTCATGCTCACCATCCAACGAATTTTTGCTGCGGTGCTACTGCTGGTCTGCATCGGCCTCGCGCTGATGGCCTGGCCGTATCAGGCAGCGTTTTCCTACGAGCCTGTCGGCCCGCGCGCCTTTCCCCTGCTGATGCTGGGGCTGATGGGCGCGGCATTGCTGTACATGGTGTTCCGTCCGGCCCCCATCGTGCACAGCGATGAAGACCGGCAGCTGGACCGTGAAACCCTGAAGAAGATCGGCATCTGCGTGGCGCTGCTGCTGATATTCGCCGGCACCTTCGAGCCCCTGGGCTTCATCCTCGCCAGCATTCTGGTCGGCGTGCCGATGGCCCGCCTGTATGGCGGTCGCTGGATCCCGAGCGTAGTGATCATCAGCCTGATGGCCCTTGGTCTTTATCTGTTGTTCGACAAGTTGATGGACGTCCCCCTGCCCCTGGGCCTGCTCGACGTCCTGGAGAACTGATATGGATACCCTGAATTATCTTGGCCAGGGTTTCGGCGTTGCCATGACGCCCTATAACCTCGTCACCGCACTGACCGGCACCCTGATCGGCACCGTGGTCGGCCTGTTGCCGGGCCTGGGCCCGATCAATGGCGTGGCGCTGCTGATCCCCATCGCCTTCGCCCTGGGCCTGCCGCCTGAATCGGCACTGATCCTGCTGGCCGCGGTGTATCTGGGCTGCGAATACGGCGGGCGCATCAGCTCGATCCTGCTCAATATTCCCGGTGAAGCGTCCACCGTGATGACCACCCTCGACGGCTATCCGATGGCACGCCAGGGCCTGGCCGGGGTGGCATTGTCCCTGTCGGCATGGAGTTCGTTCATCGGCGCCTTCATCGCCACCTGCGGCATGGTGCTCTTTGCGCCCTTGCTGGCCAAGTGGGCGATTGCCTTCGGACCGGCGGAATATTTTGTCCTGATGGTCTTCGCCATTGTCTGCCTCGGAGGCATGGCGGGCGACCGACCGCTCAAGACGTTCATTGCAGCGTTGATCGGCCTGTTCCTGTCGGCAGTCGGGATCGATGCCAACAGTGGTGTGTACCGTTTCACCGGTGACAACGTTCATCTGGCCGACGGCATTCAGTTCGTCGTACTGGTCCTGGGCCTGTTCTCCATCAGTGAAATCCTGTTGATGCTGGAAAAGACTCATCACGGCCAGGAAGCGGTGAAAGCCACCGGGCGGATGATGTTCAACTTCAAGGAGGCGGCATCGGTCTTCATCGTGAACCTGCGTTGCGGCGTGCTCGGCTTCATCATGGGCGTGCTGCCAGGAGCCGGTGCAACCCTGGCCAGCGCCGTGGCCTACATGACTGAAAAACGCATCGCTGGCGCCAGTGGTACGTTCGGCCAAGGAGACAAGCGCGGTCTCGCCGCCCCGGAAACGGCCATCGGCGGTGCCGCCTGCGGTGCACTGGTGCCGATGCTGACCCTTGGCGTGCCTGGTTCGGGTACCACGGCAGTGATGATCGGCGCATTGTCGCTGTACAACATCACCCCGGGTCCACTGTTGTTCCAGCAGCAGCCGGACATTGTCTGGGGCCTGATCGCGTCGCTGTTCATCGCCAACATCATGCTGGTGATCCTCAACATCCCGATGATTCGTGTCTTCACTCGTATCCTGGCCGTGCCGAACTGGGCCCTGGTACCAGTAATCGCAATCATCACCGGCATCGGCGTCTACGCGGTGCACGCCACCACGTTCGACCTGTTCCTGATGATTGGCATCGGCATCTTCGGCTACATCCTGCGCAAGCTGGACTTCCCACTGTCGCCAGTGCTGCTGGGCTTCATCCTCGGCGGCCTGATGGAACAGAACCTGCGTCGTGCGTTGTCGATCTCCAACGGCGGGCTGGAAATCCTCTGGTCGAGCCCGATCGCCTTCGGCTGCTGGGTACTGACGGCTATCATGCTGCTCATGCCACTGCTACGGATCTGGCGCCGTCGCGCCGCACAACGTCGCGCCTTGGCCAATGTCTGAAGCGACTTTCAGACAATGGTGGGGAACACCGCTGGTCGGCCTGGCCGGCGGTTACCTGGCCAGCCTGATCGGCTGGCCTTTGCCGTGGATGGTCGGCTCGTTGCTGGCGATCATCCTGGTGCGTTGCCTGACCCCATGGCAATTGGCGGAAATCCCCGGCGGCCGCAAATGCGGCCAATGGGTGGTGGGCATCGGTATTGGCCTGCACTTCACGCCCGTGGTGATGGAACAGGTCCTGAGTCATTTCGGGCTGATTTTCTTCGGCGCGCTGATCACCAGCGTGTCCAGCGTGGTGAGTGTCTGGCTGATGCGCCGCACCGGCGAGGATCGCGCCACCGCTTTTTTCTCCAGCATGCCGGGCGGTTCCGGTGAAATGGTCAATCTCGGCGCGCGCAATGGCGCAGACCTGAGCCGCGTCGCCGCGGGCCAGAGCCTGCGTGTACTGGTGGTGGTGCTGTGCGTGCCGGCGGCGTTCAAGTACCTGTTGGGCGAAGGCGCCCCGCTGCAACACGCCACCACCGTGGACTGGCTGTGGCTGGCCGCGTTGTTTCCCGCCGGCGCCCTGCTCGCCTGGATCTGGGAGCGCCTGCGTCAACCCAACCCGTGGTTGTTCGGGCCTTTGCTGGTGAGCGCGGTGGCAAGTATCGCCTGGGACCTGCACATCAGCCTGCCCAATGGCGGCAGCCAGATCGGCCAATGGCTGATCGGCAGTGGCCTGGGCTGCCACTTCAACCGCCAATTCTTTCGTCGGGCGCCCTCGTTCATGGGGCGAACCTTGATCGGCACGGTGTTGACGATGCTGATCGCCACCCTGGCGGCCCTGGGCCTGAGCACCTTGACCCATCTGGATCTGCGCTCGTTGACACTGGGCATGATGCCCGGCGGCATTGCGGAGATGAGCCTGACGGCAGAGACGCTGCAATTGTCGGTGCCACTGGTGACGGCACTGCAGGTGATGCGGCTGTTGTTCGTGCTGTTCCTGGCAGAACCGTTGTTCAGGTATTGGATTCGCAGGCCGGGTTCTGACCTTTAACCATCTTGTTTTCATCGCGAGCAGGCTCGCTTGTATGGTAGGACTTGAAGGGAGGAGGAGGGACAAGGCTCGATTCTGACTGTTAGCCGCAGTACAGACTGTGGGAGATTTCGCCCCTCCTCC